>DVLN01000067.1 GCA_018715465.1 Candidatus Faecivivens stercorigallinarum
AAGCAAACGGCATGAATTACTCTACTTTCATGAACGGCCTGAAGAAAGCCGGCATCTCCCTCAACAGAAAGATGCTGTCTGAGATTGCTATTCATGACACCGCTGCTTTCACCTCTCTGTGCGAGAAGGCAAAAGCTGCTCTGTAATTGATCGGATCGCGCCTGGGCTGAGTGGCCCGGGCGTTTTCTTTTGCTGTTTTTTGGCGGCTGAAAAGGGGCAGCCGCTATTTTTTTACATTTTCCTGTTTACAGAATTCGTATTTCGTGCGATAATAACGGTGTATAAATTTTTTTCGCCTGTAGATGGCGGCAGGACAGGGGGAATATGGTGAACAGCATTACATCCAGGGATAATCCCCGTATTCGGGAGTATGTCCAACTTTCATTGCAGAAAAAAGCGCGTACCTGGGCAGGACGATTTGTTCTGGAAGGAGTCAAGCTGCTGGAAGAGGCGTGTTTCAGCGGAATTGAGATCGAAAGCGTTTATATTACCCCTGAATGTCTGGAAAGCGGAAAAAGTCAGCTGGCTGTGTTGGAGCAGCTGGATGAAAAAGTCTTTCTGGTCACTGGAGCGGCAGCTTCCAGACTCTTCCAGTCCAAAACGCCGCAGGGTGTCTGTGCGGTCTGCCGGATCCCCGAGCACCGCCCCGATTTTGTTAAAATGGGGCGCTACCTGGGACTGTGGGATTTGCAGGATCCTGGCAATGTCGGAACAATGATCCGTACTGCCGATGCACTGGGGTTTGACGGGGTGATTCTGAGCAGGGACTGCTGTGATTTGTACAATCTCAAGACGGTGCGCGCTGCAATGGGCGCATTGTTCAGGATGCCGGTGCTGGTGACGGATATGCAGGCGTTTGTGACAGAATATCGGGACAAACTGACCTTTTATGCGTCGGTGGTGGATGCTGACGCACCGGGAATCACCAGTATCCAGTTCCCTGCGGGAAGTGTGATGATGATTGGCAATGAGGGAAACGGGCTGTCGGTTGAACAGGTCGCCCTCTGCGGCAACCGGGTCACGATTCCGATGACCGGGCGGGCAGAATCCTTTAACGCTGCGATGGCGGCGACCATTTTAATGTGGGAGATGTGCCGCCGGTCCTAACAGATGATATCTATTTAGAAAGAAGAATGTTGATGAAGACGATCAAAAGCTTTGAGGTAAATCATGACAAGCTGACAAAAGGAATGTATGTTTCCAGAATCGACGGCGATTGCATTACCTATGATATTCGGATGGTGACACCCAACGGCGGGATCTATCTGGAAAATGACGGACTGCATACATTTGAGCATCTGTTTGCAACCTATGTGCGCAACTCTTCATTTTCCGATCAGATCATTTATGTCGGACCGATGGGCTGCCGGACTGGATTTTATTTTATTACCCGTGACACAGTATCCAGACAGCAGGCTCTGGACCTTGTCCGCCAGACCTGTGCATTTATTCTGATTTTAGTGGGGAAATCCCTGGGAGCAAGCGCTGGGAATGCGGAAACTACCTGGATCATTCGCTGCCCAAAGCCAAGGTTTACGCCGAAGATCTGCAAAAGGTGCTGAACGGTTGGACAACGGAACAGATGGAGTACCAGCAGTAATCATTTTGGCGGCGGGATAACCAAATATATTTTTAAGGAGTGTTGCTCGATGGTCAACGAAAACAAAGCCTTGTATTGGGTGTGGCTGACACAGTGCTTTTCTGTTTCAAGTCCAAAGGTGATCGAGCTGCTGGATAAGACAGATCCGGAAACCTTCTATAAAGAAAAGACTGCCTATTCTTTTTTGAATCAGAATGATATGCGTGCAGTTACAACAGTTTCTCTCGAACGGGCGCAGATGATCCTCGACCGCTGTCAGAAACTGGGTGTGCAGGTGATTACGATGGAGGATGAAGCATATCCCGAAAGTCTGCTGCATATCTTTTGCCCGCCTCCTGTCATCTATGTGCAGGGTTCGTTGGACTGCCTTCGGAACCATCTGGCTGTCGCCGCGGTCGGTTCCCGGCGGGCGATTGATTATTATAACTCGGAAATGGGCAATATCTGTTATCAGCTGGCGGTCGCCGGTGCTGTGATTATCAGCGGCTGTGCGGTCGGAAATGATACCTATGCTCACCTTGGCTGCATGGCAGGCGGGGCACCAACCATCGGCGTTCTGGCATGCGGGAGTGATGTGGATTATCCTTCCAAGAGCCGGGAGCTCAAAAAGCAGATTCTCGCACGTGGTGGAGCATTGGTGACCGAGCTTCCGCCCGGAACCAAGAACTTTCGCGGATACTTCCAGGCCCGCAACCGGCTGATCGCCGGTCTGGCCGACTGTGTCCTGCTGGGACAGGTTCCGATGCGCAGCGGCGCGATTATTACCGCCGAGGCGGCGGTTGATCAGGGAAAAGAGATTTTCTGTATCCCGCCCTGCAACATCAGTGAACCTGCCTGTATGGGTGTTGCACCGTTTATTCGGGATGGTGCGAAGATGGCTTTGTCCGGCTATGATATTGCTTCGATGTATTCCGACCGTTACCGCGATACGCTGAAGCAGGAGGTGTATGAACACCAGATGTATCTGTTTAAACTGGCAGAGGAGAGCCCGGATGTTCCTGCACCCCGCAAAAAGAATGCAGCGAAGGATACCGAAGAAAAGAAGAAACCTGCATCTTCTCGGTCTCAGACGGAAAAGGCGGCGAAAAGCAAGAAACCGGCATCAGAGCCTGCCGCTAAGACGGTGAATTTAAATGATTACGCCAAAGATGACCCCCGTCGGCTGATCCTCGCTTTGCTGACGGATGAACCGCGGATGATTGACGACCTGAAAAGTCAATCGGGATTGTCGACCAGCCGGCTGTTACAGGTGTTGACGGATATGGAAATGGATGGTATCATCGAAGCATTGAGTGGCCAGCGGTATAAACTTGCCTGATAACAGGGACAGTTCAAAAACTGTCTTTACCCCCATAAATCTCTGTGGGGGAAAGTGGATCGGATCCGGCCGGGAGGTCCGCCGGTCCATTTTTCCGCGCAGAGGTTTTTATTGCGCGCTGCAGGAGAAAGAATTCTCCTTTTCTTTTGGGAAATAGGAAAAGGATGAAAGGAAAGATAACCCCAATGAGTAAGCTAGTTATTGTTGAATCGCCCGCAAAGGCGAAAACCATTAAAAAATACCTGGGGAAAAATTATGAGGTCATGGCGTCTATGGGACATGTACGGGATCTTCCCAAAAGCACCCTCGGCGTCGATGTGGAACATGATTTTACCCCGAAATATTTGAATATTCGCAAACAGTCAGATACCATCAAGGGTTTGCAGGCTGCGGCCAAAAAAGCAGATAAAGTCTATCTTGCAACTGACCCTGACCGAGAAGGAGAGGCGATTTCCTGGCACTTGGCCAATATCCTCAAGCTGGATGTTGCCGATAAAAACCGGGTGACCTTCAATGAAATCACCAAATCGGGGGTCAAGGATGGCATGGCGCATCCCAGAAGTCTGGATATGGACCTGGTCAATGCCCAGCAGGCCAGAAGAATTCTCGACCGTATCGTTGGATATAAGCTGTCTCCATTTCTCTGGAAAAAGGTTCGCCCCGGTCTGAGTGCCGGACGTGTCCAGTCGGTCACCGTGCGGATGATCGTCGATCGTGAAAATGAAATCCGGGCGTTTGTCCCGGAAGAGTACTGGACGATTGAAGCAAAGCTCAATCCCCAGTCTTCCAAGTCTCGCAAGGGATTTGTAGCCCGCTTTTACGGGATTGACGGCAAAAAGATGGAGCTGAACAATAAGGAAGAGTCTGATCGGGTGCTGGAACTGCTGAAAGATGCCCAGTATCAGGTCAGCGGTCTGAAAAAGGGAACTCGCAAGCGTTCTCCCGCTCCGCCTTTTACCACCTCAACTTTACAGCAGGAGGCTTCCCGAAAACTGGGTTTCCAGTCTAAACGAACCATGTCGGCTGCCCAGCAGCTGTACGAGGGCGTTGAACTGCCCAAGCTGGGCGCAGTCGGTCTGATCACCTACATGCGAACCGACTCGCTGCGTATCTCGGATGAGGCGCGGGCTGCCGCTTCCAGCTATATCGAAGAAAAGTATGGCAAGGATTATCTGCCCGCTTCTCCCCGCATCTACAAGACCAGGGCAGGCGCGCAGGATGCCCACGAAGCGATTCGTCCGACCATGCCGGAAATGACTCCTGAGTCGGTTAAGGAAAACCTTTCTGCCGACCAGTATAAATTGTATAAGCTGATCTGGGACCGTTTTATCGCTTCTCAGATGGCGGACGCAGTGTATGATACTGTCGCGGTGGATATTGAGGCGGCAAAGAACCTGTCTGATCAGCAGATGACCTCCCGTTCGGATGTCTGCCTGTTCAAGGCCAGCGGCTTTTCGGTCCGATTTGACGGGTTTACGACATTGTACGTCGAGGGCAAGGACACCGATGAGGAAAAAGAGGGAATGCTGCCTGTAATGGAAAAGGGGGATCTGCTCAAACTGCTGGAACTGGGCGGCAACCAGCATTTCACCCAACCGCCTGCACGTTATACCGAGGCCTCACTGATTAAGATGCTGGAAGAAAACGGTATCGGGCGTCCGTCTACCTACGCGCCCACCATTTCGACTATCCTGACACGAGGGTATGTCGAACGGGAGGGAAAATCCCTCAAACCGACCCAGTTGGGAGAGGTGACGACCAGCCTGATGACCGGGCATTTTGCCCAGATTGTCGATCCCGGTTTCACCGCCAAGATGGAGACCGACCTTGACCTGGTCGGGGAAGGGAAAAAGCCTTGGGTACAGACGTTGCAGGAATTTTATGGCGACTTTTCTTCTACTCTGACCAAGGCTGAGGAAGATATGAAGGATGTCTTCATGAAGATCCCGGATGAAGAGACCGATATCGTCTGTGAAAAGTGCGGACGGAAAATGGTCATCAAAACTGGACGTTTCGGAAAATTCCTCGCCTGTCCTGGATTCCCCGAATGCCGCAACACCAAAACAATCGCGGTAGAGGCACCTGGTGCCTGCCCGAAATGTGGTGGCAAGATTCTGGAAAAGAAGTCGAGAAAAGGGAAAAAGTTCTTTGGCTGTGAACACAACCCGGAATGTGATTTTATGAGCTGGGATGCGCCGATCGCTGAAAACTGTCCCAAGTGCGGCAAGACACTGCTGCAAAAGGCGGGCAGGGGCGCAAAGATCTACTGCTCCAATGCCGAATGTGATTATGAACGTCCGGTTGAAAAGAAATAAGGGGGCTGCCGATGAAAAAAGCAATTGTTGTGGGCGGCGGCCTGGCCGGTTGTGAGGCGGCACAGATCATCGCTTCTTACGGCATTGATGTCGATTTATATGAGCAGAAACCGGTTCAGTTTTCTCCGGCACATAAAAGTGAGGGGCTGGCCGAACTGGTTTGCTCCAATTCTCTGAAGGCATCCCGGCTGGCATCTGCTTCCGGTCTGCTCAAAGAGGAAATGCGGCTGCTGGGCAGTATGCTGGTGCCTGCTGCGGAACAGACTGCTGTTGCGGCAGGCGGCGCGCTTGCCGTTGACCGGACGCTGTTTTCCCAGCTGGTGACTCGGATGATCGAGGAAAATCCGCGGATTCATCTGATCCGGGAAGAGGTTACCGGGCTTTCATTTGACTGCCCGGCTGTCATTGCAACCGGACCGCTGACTAGTGACCGGATGGCGGAGGCAATCCGTGAAAAAACCGGAGAGGATTCCCTGTCATTTTTTGATGCGGCGGCACCGATTGTACTGGCTGATTCGATCGACCGGGAGATTGTCTTTGCAGCGTCCCGTTATGGGAGAGGTGAAGACGATTACCTCAACTGTCCGATGAACCGGGAGGAATATGAGGCATTTTACGACGCGCTGATTCATGCGGAAGGGGCACCCAGGCATGATGTCGACAACGGTTTGAAGGTATATGAAGGCTGTATGCCGATCGAGATTATGGCGAAGCGTGGGGATGATACCATCCGTTTTGGCCCCCTCAAGCCGGTTGGACTGCGTGATCCGCGCACTGGCCACCGTCCGTGGGCAGTCGTCCAGCTGCGAAAGGAAAATGAACAGGGGACGATGTACAACCTGGTTGGTTTTCAGACCAACCTCAAATGGGGAGAACAGAAACGGGTCTTTTCAATGATACCGGGACTTGAAAACGCTGAATTTGTCCGGTACGGTGTTATGCACCGCAATACCTTCCTCAATTCTCCCAAACTGCTGGGACGGGATTTCCGGCTGATAAATGGCGGCGAGCTGTGGTTCGCAGGTCAGATGACGGGTGTCGAAGGATATATGGAATCGGCAATGAGCGGGCTGGTAGCAGGACATGCGCTGGCGCGTCGTATGCTGGGACTTATTCCGTTTGACTTCCCGCATGATACGATGATCGGAGCGCTGTGTGACCATGTCTGCGACAAAAGCGTTCCCGATTTCCAGCCGATGGGCAGCAATATGGGTATCCTGCCGCCGCTGCCGGAACGGATTCGGGATAAGAAAGAACGGTACTTACAGGTCGCAAAACGGGCGATCGGGTCGTTTGCGGCTGAGCTGGAGCGAAACGGATATACACAGCATTTTAAGGACAGCGCTGTCCTTTCGGATGGAATGCTGCAAGACAAAAAGGAAGGATGACCGGAAATGAAAATCATTGTGGACGGATTTGGCGGAGATAACGCACCGCTCGCAGTATTGGAAGGATGCGCGGCTGCTGTAAAGGAGTACGGAGTTGATTTGATTGTAACCGGCGATGAGCAGGTGATCCGCAAAACAGCTGCCGAGCATCAGATCTCGCTGGATGGTATTGAGATTGTCCATGCACCGGATGTGATTTCGATGCACGACGATCCGGTGACGCTGCTTAAGGCAAAGTCGGAAAGCTCGATGGCAGTTGCGTTTAAGCTGCTTAAGGATGGAAAGGGCGATGCTTTTGTCAGCGGCGGCAGCACCGGTGCAATTGTTGTCGGTGCCAACTTTATCATCAAGCGTCTCAAAGGCATCAAACGTGCGGGCCTTGCGACGGTCATTCCAACCATCAAGGGCTGCTATCTGCTGATGGATGCCGGCGCAAACCTCGACTGCAAGCCGGAGACGCTGCTGCATTTCGGTATCATGGGCAGCATTTACATGGAAAAGGTCATGGGCATCAAAAATCCGAAGGTCGGTCTGGTCAATGTCGGCGCGGAAGACACCAAGGGCGGTGATCTCCAGAAGGAAGCCTACGCACTGCTGACCAAGGCTCCGATCAACTTTACCGGCAACGTGGAAGCGCGCGGGATTCCGGCAGGGGAAGTCGATGTCGCAGTTGCCGACGGCTTTACCGGAAATATTATCCTCAAACTGACCGAAGGGCTGGGCTCGATGTTCGCCAAAATGGTCAAGGGGATGTTTACCGGCGCCGGTAAGGTGGCGGCACTGATGCTGCTGGGCAAGATCAAGGCATTCAAAAAGTCGATGGATTATACCGAATATGGCGGCGCACCGCTGCTGGGCGCTGCAATGCCGGTCATTAAGGCTCACGGCAGTTCCAACGGCTATGCCTTCAAAAATGCAATCCGTCAGGCGCGGGATTTTGTCTCTGGCGGCGTCAATGATGCGATCTCCCAGGCACTCGCTACCCTGCGGGAAGAAGCAGCAAAGGAAAAAGAAGATTGATGAACAAGTTCCCCGGGCGGGTTTCCGTCCGGGGCTGTCGGCGGTTTTTGATGCATCTGGAAAACAGTTTCCCGATGCCTGAGAGACCGCGGGAAAGGATGAAAAAGATGTCGACAGTTTATGAAAACGGTGAAAATCTTGAGGAATTTGAGAAAAAGATTGGATATACCTTTAAGCGCATTTCCTATCTGGAGCAGGCGCTGACCCATTCTTCCTACGCAAACGAAGGACATAAGCGCCTGAAAAACAATGAACGTCTGGAATTTTTGGGTGACTCGGTCCTGTCGGTCATTGTTGCGCGTTATCTCTTTTTGAATTATAAGGATCTTCCCGAAGGGGTATTAACCAAGATGCGGGCCAGCCTTGTCTGTGAGAAGGCGCTGGATGTATTTGCCGCCGAGCTGGAATTGGGCAAATACCTGCGTCTGGGCAAGGGGGAGGAGCTGACCGGTGGACGGCAGCGCCCGTCGATTAT
Organism: Candidatus Faecivivens stercorigallinarum; assembly: GCA_018715465.1. Taxonomy (GTDB): domain Bacteria; phylum Bacillota; class Clostridia; order Oscillospirales; family Ruminococcaceae; genus Faecivivens; species Faecivivens stercorigallinarum. The sequence goes on from DVLN01000067.1 coordinate 8,117, forward strand.
CGCTGACGCATTTGAAGCGGTGCTGGCAGCCATTTATCTGGACGGCGGTTATGAGGAGGCACAGCGGTTTGTCATGCACTTTATCCCCAAAAACATTGATATCCGCAAACAGAGCCCGCTGTCCGACTATAAAACGGCTTTGCAGGAGGTTGTCCAGCAGAACAAGGAAGAAAAGGTTACCTACCGGCTAGTCGATGAACACGGCCCTGACCATGCCAAGGTCTTTACCGCCGAGGTGCTGCTCAACTCCAATGTAATCGGTACCGGTACCGCTTCCAGCAAAAAACAGGCGGAACAGAACGCTGCCCGGGAAGCGTTGGAACTGATGGGATATGAGCTTTAATGGGAAAGACGGTGCGTGCGGCAATCGTTCCGCTGTTTATCCCGCATATGGGCTGTCCGCATCACTGTTCCTTTTGTGATCAGAAAAGCATCTCCGGTCAGCAGCAGCTGGTCACGCCCGAGACAGTCGCAAATGAACTCCGGCAGGCGTTTTCTCATCAGCAGCCGGCGGGAACTGAGATCGCCTTTTTTGGTGGGAGCTTTACCTGTCTGCCGCAGAAGCTGATGGCTGCCTTTTTGGAAGAGGCACAGCCTTATCTGCAAAGCGGACAGGCTGCTGTATTGCGCTGTTCCACCCGTCCTGACGGGATAACGGATGAAATACTCGCGCTGCTCAGAAGATACGGGATGACTACAGTCGAACTCGGGGCGCAGAGTCTGGATGACACGGTGCTTTTGCGCAACCGGCGGGGCCATACTGCACAGGACGTCTTTTCAGCGGTCAAACTGCTGCGGCAAAACGGGTTTCGGGTTGGGCTCCAGATCATGACCGGTCTGCCGGGAGATACCCCCGAAACGCTGGAAAAAACGGTGCGCGGGGTACTGGAACTCCACCCGGATATGCTGCGGATTTATCCGACTGTCGTATTGCGGGGAACGGTGCTGGAAAAATGGATGATGGATGGCAGTTTTGTGCCGATGGGACTGGATGAAGCGGTGGATGTTTGCATCGGTATCCTTGCGCAGATGGATTTGGCTGGCATTCCGGTTATTCGTCTTGGGCTGCATGCTTCCCGGACACTGGAACAACAGATGGTTGGTGGGGCTTATCACCCTGCTTTCCGGGAACTGTGCGAGTCAAGGCTGTTCCGTGATCGGGTTGACCGGGAACTGTGCAGGTTTGCGGCTGGAAGCCAGGTCCTGCTGCGGGTATCGTCAAAGGATGTTTCCCGCGCAGTTGGACAGAAGCGGGAAAATATCTGTCATTGGCGGCAGATGGGATTTCAGGTGACCGTTCGTGCATCGGACGTACAGCCTGGCAGTATACTGCTGACAGAAGACACAGCTGTGTGTAAAAAGACAGGCAGCAATGGATATTTGCAGAGAGGGGTTTAATGAATGCGTTTGAGTTCCCTGGAGATACAGGGGTTTAAATCCTTTCCAGATAAGACGAAGATAGATTTTGACAAGGGTATGACGGTCGTCGTAGGCCCAAACGGGAGCGGAAAGTCGAATATCAGCGACGCAATGCGTTGGGTGCTGGGGGAACAGTCCACCAAGACCCTGCGCGGCGGCAAGATGGAAGATGTCATCTTCGCCGGTACCGCGACCCGTAAACCGATGGGCAGTGCCTGCGTCTCGCTGACCTTTGACAATACCGACCGGACTTTGCCGGTGGAAGAGGACGCGGTCACCATCACGCGGCGATACTACCGAAGTGGTGAAAGTGAATATCTGCTCAATGGACGTGCCATCCGGCTGCGGGAACTGAATGAAATGCTGATGGATACCGGTCTGGGGAAAGATGGCTATTCGATGATTGGACAGGGACGTATTGCCGAGATCATCGCCGCTAAAAGCCGGGAACGGCGGGAAATCTTTGAAGAGGCGGCGGGTATTGCGAAATACCGTTACCGCAGGGAAGAAGCTGAACGGAAACTGACTCAGGCACAGGAAAATCTGCTCAGGCTGTATGATATTCTGTCCGAACTGGAAAGCAGAGTCGGACCTCTGAAGGAACAGTCTGAGAAGGCGGAACAGTTTTTAAGCCTGTCGGAAGAAAAAAAGAAACTGGAAGTCTCCCTCTGGCTGCAGACGCTGGATAGTTACCGGGAGTCGCTGCGTGAGCAGGAAAACAAGTGCCTGATTGCCCGCGGAGACGCAGAACGGTTACAGGCTGAGGCGGACCGGATTGAACAGCAGATTCAGGAAGTCTTTACCCGGACACAGAACTGCCTGACCAAAAGTGAGGAATACCGTCAGATTCGGGAAAATCTGCAAAACAGGATTGCTGCCCACCGGTCGGATATTGCGGTGCATGAGAATGAACGCACCCACTGTTTATTGGAACAGAAGCGGATGAAGAACGAGATTGCGGGGGCAGACGCACAGGCAGGCGAGCGTGCAGCAGCTATTCTGGCGGCTTCGGAAGAGGAAAAAGGGCTGGAACAGAAACTCGAGTCGCTGCAAAAGGAAGAACAGCTCGCCAGAGAAGAACAGCAAAAGCTGCTGGAAAAAGGAAAAAGCTATGATTCCGAGACGGGAGACCTGCAGGCGAAACTCAGCGCGCTGGCGCTGGATATTTCCCGGTTCAGCATGACGATTACCGCGTCGGAGCGTTCGGCAGCGGATGAACGGCTCCGTCTGCGGGAAGCGGAAGATGGTATCCGGTCGGCAGAGGAAAAGACGGTTCAGCAAAAGGCTGCAATTGCTGAAGTAGACGGGCTGTTGGAGGAGATTGTCGCCAGACGGGAATCGTTGACCAACACCGAAAAGGGGCTGCAGATCAAGTTCTCCGGTAAGGAGGATGCTCTCAAAAGATTGCAGCAGCAGTATCAGGATCTGGAACTGGAAGAAAAGGGAAAACTACAGCGGGCAAACCTGCTGCGAGACCTGGAAGAGAATATGGAGGGCTTTGCCCACTCGGTCAAGTCGGTGCTGAACTGGCAGAAAAATGGCGTCCAAAAGGGCGTGCATGGAACAGTTGCTCAGCTGATCAGCGTACCGTCCCAGTACGCGCTGGCAATTGAGACGGCACTTGGCGGTGCGCTTCAGAATCTGATTGTCGCAGATGAGGAGACAGCCAAAAGCTGTATCCGTCGGTTGCAGCGGGAAAAGGCGGGAAGAGCAACCTTCCTGCCTCTTACGTCAGTGAAGGGAACCCTTCTGGACCAGCCGGGACTGGACAGGGAACCGGGATTTGTCGGACTGGCGTCTGAACTAATTGAGACCGACCCGGCTTACCGGGGAATTGCCCGATTTTTGCTGGGCAGGATTGTCATTGCCTCTGACTTGGATGCAGCCTCGGATATGGCAAAGAAAAACCGTTACCGGTTCCGGGTAGTTACTCTTGACGGGCAGCAGGTCAATGTTGGCGGTTCCTTTACCGGCGGCAGTGCGGCCCGTACCCAGGGCCTGCTCAGCCGAAGAGGAGAGGCAGCCGCGCTCCGAAAGGAGGCGGACGACCTGCGCAGTCAGAAACAGGCGGTTGCCCAAAAAGGAAGAGAATTGAAAGCAGAACTGGACGGGATTCAGGCCCAGATTGAGGGAACCAGGAGCGAGCTGATCGTTGCAGGTGAGGATTATGTCCGGTTTGAGGGCGAAAAAAAGCGCTGTGAGACAGAGTTGCAGTCGGCAGGTGAACGGATGGAGAGTTTCCGGGCGCAGGCTGCTCAGTGTAAAGAAAAACTCGCGGCCGTCGAGCAGGAAAGCCATACGGCGGCTGATTCGCTTGCAAAGGCGAAAGAGGAAAAACAGTCGGTTGAAAGCCGCCTGACATCCCGTCAGGGACGGCAGGATCAGCTGAGTACCCAACTGGAACAATTGGCAGCCCGTCTGTCGGCCTTTTCGGTGCGCAGGGTTGTGCTGGAAAAGGATCTCGAAGCGGCGCGGATGCGTAAGGAAAACCTTGGGAAAGAGCGGGCGGAGGCTGCCGCACGCCAGCAGCAGCTCAAGCAGGAGGTGCAAAAGCTGGAGGAAACCCTTTCCGGGTTGGAGAACAGCATCAAAACCTGCAAACAGGAGATTGAAACCTTTACCGGGCAGATTGCCGATTATGAAAAGAAAAATGAACAGATCCTGGCAGAACGCACCCGGCTGGAAGGTGAAACCATCTCCCTGCGGCAGAAGTCCCGGGAAGCATCTTTGCAGAAAGAACGGGCCGCCGGTGAGCAGGCCCGGCTGGATGAACAGAAACAGACCATCCAGCGGGATTATGACCATCTGGTCTCCCGGTTGTGGGAGGAGTATGAGCTGACTCCGCGGGAAGCCGAGGCGGTTCGGGTGTCGATGGAAAGCGTGTCGGAAGGAAACCGACAGCTGGGTATCCTCAAAAACAGGATCAAGGCGCTGGGAAGTATCAATGTAGCGGCGATTGAGGAATACCGGGAAGTTTCGGGACGATACGCGTTTTTGAAGACACAGGTGGACGATGCGGCAGGGGCAAGAGATGAGCTGCTGCAGCTGATCGAAAATCTGACCAGCGAGATGAAAACCATTTTTGGTACGGCGTTTGAGACGATCAACCGTAATTTTGGAAAAATATTTGCCGAGCTGTTTGGGGGCGGCAGCGCCTCTTTGCAGCTGGAGGACCCGGAAGATGTACTGGAATGCGGCATTGAAATCATCGTCCAGCCGCCGGGAAAGATCATCAAAAACCTCGCGGCCCTTTCGGGTGGTGAACAGGCAATGGTTGCGGTTGCGATCTATTTTGCGATTTTGAAGGTCCGTCCGTCCCCGTTTTGTGTGTTGGATGAGATTGAGGCGGCACTGGATGATGTCAATGTCTCCCGGTACGCGGCTTATCTGCGCAGTATCTGCGATAAAACGCAGTTTATCCTGATCACCCACCGGCGGGGTACAATGGAACAGGCGGATGTCCTGTACGGCGTGACCATGCAGGAAAGCGGTGTTTCAAGGCTGCTGCAGCTGAAAATTTCTCAGCTGTCGTCTGAGAATTTGCAGGGACAGCTGTAACGCGACCTGAATCGGATAGGAGGAATAAACATGGGCTTTTTTGAAAAGATCAGAGAGGGCATCAGGAAAACCAAGGATTCGATGATGCAGAAGGTGGAACGGGTTATCAACTCGTTTACCAAAATTGATGAGGACTTTCTGGAAGAGCTGGAAGAAACATTGATTATGTCGGATGTCGGAGTTGAAACCTCCGAGGCCATTATTGAACAGCTCCGTAAAAAAATCAAGGAAACTGGCGCAACCGATACCGGTGTGGTCAAAGGATTGCTGGAAGAGATCATCGCGGATATGCTGCGGGAAGACCATCCCTTCCAGATCAACACCCGCCCTTCGATTATCTTTGTCATCGGTGTCAACGGCGCCGGCAAGACAACGACCGTCGGTAAGCTGGCGGCAGGATATAAGGCACAGGGCAAAAAGGTGCTGGTTGCAGCTGCCGATACCTTCCGCGCCGCTGCAATCGACCAGCTGCAGGTTTGGACCGAGCGGGCAGGCGTCGATATCGTCAAGCATAAAGAAGGTGCTGACCCGGCGGCTGTTGTCTATGATTCGATCGACGCGGCAAAGGCAAGGGGCTGTGATCTGCTGCTGATTGACACCGCCGGCCGGTTGCACAACAAGAAAAACCTGATGGCGGAGCTGCACAAGATGTTCAAGATTGTCTCCCAGCGGGCGGAAGGCTGTGACGTCGAGGTCCTGCTGGTGCTGGATGCGACGACCGGACAGAATGCCGTCAGCCAGGCTGAGCTGTTTAAGGAAGCGGCCAACATCACAGGTATCATCCTCACCAAGCTGGATGGTACCGCAAAGGGCGGCATCGTCATCTCGCTGAAAAACCAGTTGAATCTGCCAGTGCGGTTTGTCGGCGTCGGGGAAAAGGTGGACGATTTGCAGGAATTTGTGCCGGAAGATTTTGTCCGGGCGCTGTTTGAATAACTGGTGAGGAAAGGGAGAAGACACAAATGGATATTATTCTGGCTACCAACAATAAAAACAAGGTGCTTGAACTCAAACGGATGCTGGAACCGCTGGGATATACTCTCTATTCCCAGAAGGAAAAGGGAATCCAGCTGGAGGTCGAGGAAAACGGGACGACCTTTGAGGAAAACGCCCGCCTTAAGGCACAGGCCATCTACGACCTGACCGGCTGTGCGGCACTGGCGGACGACTCGGGGCTGTGCGTTGATGCACTGAATGGCGCGCCGGGGGTTTATTCGGCACGGTATGCCGGTGAACCGACCGACGATCACCGCAACAATATGAAACTGCTGGATGCGCTGGAAGGCGTCACCGACCGGAGTGCTCAGTTTGTCAGCGTGATCTGCTACATCGACCAAAACGGTGAAGCACATTATTTCTGTGGCGAATGCGCCGGGTCAATCGGGTTTGAAGAGCTGGGAAAGATTGGCTTTGGATATGATCCAATCTTTATGGTCAATGGACGTGCCTACGCTGAGATGACTGGAGAGGAAAAGGACGCGATCTCCCACAGAGGCAACGCAATCCGGCTGCTTGCCGACTTTTTGAAAGGGGAATAAGATCATGCCGGCGGACAGACGGAGAACAGGCCTGCTGTGGATACCCTGCATCGGGGCGGTGTTGCTGGTGATGCTCAGCAGCTTTTTGACCCGGTGGCTGTCCGGCGGGACGGACGCCCGGTTTGAAAAGATTGCGTCGATGGTGACCGAAAATCTGGAGGCGCTGGAAGCGTCGACCGGACCGCTGCTTTCGGGCGAAGCGGCGCCGCCGTTTGGCATCAAATGCACCGCGACGGTGGAGACCCTTTCAGACGGTGGGCAGTTTATCAGCTACCGGACGGATGCGGCAGGGTTCGGGTCACAGACTTCCTATTACGGTTTTTATTGGTCGCCGGAGGGAATGGTCGATTTTGCCGACTATACGCTGGCGGACATCCCGGATACTGCGGTTGGTATTAAGACCGAAGCGGAAGGGGACAACTGGTTTTATTCCGAAAAGATCACTGGTGACTGGTATTATTTTGAATGGCATTTCTGATTTTCGGGAGGAATTCGGATGCAGGAAATATTAATCGTTGTCGATATGCAGAATGACTTTGTTACCGGTGCGCTTGGCAGCCCGGAGGCGGTCGCGGTCCTCCCGAAGATTGTGGAAAAGGTGCGCGGATTTAACGGACGGGTGCTTTTTACGAGAGATACCCATGAAGCAAATTATCTGGATACACAGGAAGGACGTAAACTTCCGGTTGTTCACTGTGTGCGGAATACGCCCGGCTGGCAGATCTGCCCGGAGCTGGAGGCAATCCGTAAGGAACAGCCGGTCGATAAATGTACATTCGGTTCCATTGGGCTGGGAACAGTTCTGCGGGCGGCGGATAAAGAAAATCCGATCAGCAGAATTACACTGGTCGGGGTTTGCACCGACATCTGTGTGATTTCCAACGCGCTGCTGCTCAAGGCGTTTCTGCCGGAAACAGAAATCGTGGTGGACGCTGCCTGCTGTGCCGGTGTGACGCCAGAGAGCCACCATACTGCGCTGGCGGCGATGAAGGCCTGTCAGATCACGATTGAAAACGAATCGGGCAGTATGCAAAAATGACTGGAGAAAGGACTGGACATATATGGAAATCAGAAGAGCGATCAAAGAGGACATCCAGGGATTGCACCGCCTGCTTTTTCAGGTGGAAATGATTCATCATCAGGGAAGACCTGACCTGTTTAAGGCGGGTGCCCGCAAATATTCCGATGCGGAACTGGAAGCGATTCTGCGGGATGATTCCCGGCCGGTATTTGCCGCAATCGGAGATGATGGCGAGGTGCTGGGATACGCTTTCTGTGTTTTTCAGCAGAAACTGGGGGATAATATCCTGACCGATATCAAGACACTGTATATTGATGATCTGTGTGTCGATGAAAAGGCACGGGGACAGCATATCGGAAAAAGCTTGTATGAATACGTCCTGAACTTTGCAAGAGAAAGCGGCTGTTACAATGTAACGCTGAATGTCTGGGCATGCAATGAGAGTGCCCGGAAATTTTATGAAAAGTGCGGATTGAAACCGCAGAAATATGGGATGGAAACCATCCTGTAAGAAAATAAGTACTTTGTTTTATCGAAGAAAGGAATACACATATGACGAGCAAACAGAGAGCAAAACTTCGCGGAATGGCAAATTCGCTGGAAACCATTATGCAGATCGGCAAGGGCGGTATCACCGAGCAGACTTATAAAGCAGTGGAAGAAGCGCTGCTGGCACGTGAGCTGATCAAGATTCGCGTGCTGGAAAACAGCATCTATACCGCTAAGGAGGCGGCTGCTGAGATCGCTGAGAATGTCGGATGTGATGTAGTACAAGTGCTCGGCACCCGGATTACCCTCTATAAACCCAATCCCAAAAAGCCGGTCATCAATCTGGACGACTGATTATGCGGGTAGGAATTTACGGAGGCACATTCAACCCGGTGCATCTCGGCCATATCCATCTGCTACGGGAGGTACTGAAAACCGGTCTGCTGGACAGGATTCTGGTCATCCCAGACCGGACTCCGCCGCATAAACAGGCGCCCGATCTGATCGACGGGGAAAAACGTCTGGAGATGCTCCGGCTGGCGACCTGTGGGATGGATGGCGTTGAGGTATCGGATATCGAATTGCGCCGGGAAGGAAAAAGCTATACCTATCAGACATTGCGGCTGCTGCGGGAGCAACGCCCGGAAGACTGTTTTTCGCTGATCATGGGGGCTGATATGCTGTTTTCGTTTAAGGAATGGCGCAACTGGGAGGAGATTCTCGCCCATACCCGGCTGGTTGCGGCGGCACGGGATGAAGGAGAATATGAACAGTTGGAAGAAGCGGCAAGCTCGCTCGGACATACCGCCCTTTTGAAGATTACCCCGTTCCCTGCCTCTTCCACTGAGGTGCGGGAGGCAGTACGGCGAGGAAAACCACTGGAAAAGCTGGTGCCGGAACCGGTCGCCCGGTATATCCGGGAAAATGACCTGTACCGGCAATAAAACAGAACAGAGAGGAAGATGTGTGATGTGGCAGCCGGAATTGATCCCCTGGGATGAGTATGATCAGCTGGTGCGCAGCCGGCTGAAACCGTCCCGGTATGAACATTCGATCTGCGTTATGAAACGGGCGGTGCAGCTCGCCGAGCGGTTCGGCGCAGATGTGACCCGTGCCAGACTGGCCGGGCTTCTGCACGATATTATGAAGAATGTTGAACCAAAAGAGATGTTGCAATTCATTGAGGATTCTGGTATAATCCTATTATATGCGGACATGTGTGCCCCGCAGCTTTGGCACGCAATTGCCGGCGCAGCGTATATCAGACGGGAACTGCACATCGACGACGGGGAAGTCCTTAACGCAGTCCGGTACCATACGACCGGACGTGCGGGAATGTCGCTGCTGGAAAAGGTCGTCTATCTGGCCGACCTGACCAGTGCTGACCGCGATTATTCCGATGTTAAGAAGACCCGCCGGATTGTTGACCGTTCACTGGACGAAGGAATGCTTTATTCGATGAAATTCCTGATTACTGACCTGGTAAAGGATTGCCGGGTGCTCCATCCTGATTCGCTGGCCTGCTATGACGAACTGGTACGAAACGGAATCCATGTGGATTGACTGTGAGCTGTGAATTTGGAAAGGAATATGGTGCATGGCAAAGGGAAAAAGTCAGAAAACCAAAGCTCCGATGGGAGTGAAAAATGGCCTGCTTTTGGCGCTGTCCATTGTGTTGATCGTCAGTTCGGTCCTGCTTGCGGGATACACGTCGGTTATGAACTGGACGCCGCTGGCCGAGGTCGTTGAATCGACCAATGAGGAAGGTTCGGTTGTGACCACCAGCAGTGCCGTAATTGATGAAGAAATCAAAACGCCGGTCAGCCAGCAGAATCAGGTAGTGAACTTTCTGGTCGTTGGCATAGATTACAATACAACGGACGCTTCGGCGGGTGTCTCCCGCGGCAAGTTGACCGATGTTACCATGGTGGTCCAGATTGATCTGGAAAAAGGATCGGTCAGTGCTCTCCAGATTCCGCGTGATACCTGGGTCGGAACCAATGTTTCTTCGACCGGTAAGATCAATGCGGTTTATGGCTCTCGCAATATAGATGGACTTGCCGAGGTCATTTATGACCGTTTTTCTCTGCCGATCGACCATTATGTCACGGTGGATATGGACGGGTTTATTAAAATCGTCGATGCTGTCGGCGGTGTACCGGTAACGATCACCGAATCCTTCACATTGGAAGGTGTTTCTTTCTCGCCTGGAGAGCATGTCCTTTCCGGTATTGAGGCGGAAAAATTTGTCCGTGAACGTCATTCGCGCAGCGGCGGTGATATTGGACGAATCAATGCGCAGAGACAGTTCCTGGCTGGACTTTTCAGTAAAATGAAATCCTTGTCCGGTTCGGAGCTTGCAAGTATCTCGGGCGTCGTGATGGAAAATGTTACGACCGATCTGTCGGTTGGAACAGCGTTGTCGCTGGTACAGGAGATCCTCAAGATGGATACCGACAACATGAGCTTTTATATGGTTCCGGGTCAGACTGCGACCGCTTATAACGGTCAGTCGATCTGGTCGGCGCATAAGGAAGAACTGGCAGATCTGCTGAACGAGCATTTCCGTCCCTATTCGGACGACGTACCGGCTTCGGAACTTTCGATTGAAGAAGTGGCCAATACTGTTGATTATTATGATGACAATTCGACGACCGTAACCGATCTGCTGGGCGGCAGTGATGAGGAAGAAGAGGAACTCTCTGACGCAGCTTGATGGATGATGGTTTTTCGGGATGAAAGGAATGGTTACAGAGAATGGAATCCAAAGAACTGATGGAAGCAATTGTCCAGATTCTGGACAGCAAAAAGGCAGACGATATCCGCGCGATCCGCATTGGGGATCTGACGATCATTGCCGATTATTTTGTCATCGCTGCCGGCAGCAGCAACACCCAGGTGAAAATGCTGGCGGATGAGGTAGAGTACCAGCTTTCCCAGAAGGGTATCAAACCCCATGCGACCGAAGGTTACCGTTCGGAAAACTGGATCGTGCTGGATTATTCCGGCGTCGTGGTCCATATCTTCCTGCGGGAGACCAGAGAGTTTTATAATCTGGAACGTCTGTGGGCGGATGGCGAGCAGGTCGATATCTCTCACCTCCTCAAGGCAAACTGACTTTTTGCAAATCTGTGGGGGCTTCCCCGATAAAGGAATGATAAAAAAACATGAGCAGCATCTACGATTTTCAGGCCATTGAGAAAAAGTGGCAGAGCTACTGGGACGAGAATAAGACGTTCCGTGCTGAAATTGATCACACCAAACCCAAATTCTATCCGTTGGTAGAATTTCCCTATCCGTCGGGCGCCGGTCTGCATGTCGGTCATCCCCGCAGCTATACCGCGCTGGATGTCGTCGCGAGAAAACGCCGTCTGGAAGGGTACAATGTCCTGTATACAATGGGATGGGACGCGTTCGGCCTGCCGACCGAGAACTTTGCGATGAAGAACCATATTCATCCTGAGATCGTCACCCGGGATAACGTCGCCCGTTTCAAATCTCAGCTGAAATCGCTGGGACTTTCGTTTGACTGGGACCGTGAGATCAATACCACCGACCCGGATTATTATAAATGGACCCAGTGGATCTTCCTCCAGCTGTACAAGCATGGTCTTGCTTACAAAAAGGAAATGAACGTTAACTGGTGTACCGGCTGTAAGGTCGTCCTTGCCAACGAAGAGGTCGTCAATGGCGTCTGTGAACGCTGTGGCGCGCCGGTCGTTCACCGTGAAAAGAGCCAGTGGATGCTGAAGATCACCGCCTATGCAGACCGTCTGATCGACGGACTGGACGGGCTGGATTATATCGACCGTGTCGTCACCCAGCAGAAAAACTGGATTGGACGCAGCCATGGTGCGGAAGTCAACTTTACAACTACGACCGGTGACACCCTGACGGTGTATACCACCCGCTGCGATACCCTGTTTGGTGCGACTTATATGGTCGTTTCGCCGGAGCATGCGCTGATCGCTGAATGGCTGGAAAAGGGCATCATCAAAAATGCCGATGAGGTAAAGGCATATCAGCTGGAAGCTTCCCGCAAGAGCGATATGGAGCGTACCGAGCTGAACAAGAACAAGACCGGTGTTCGTCTGGATGGTGTTATGGGCATCAACCCGGTCAATGATCAGGAAATCCCGATCTTTATTTCCGACTACGTCCTGGCCAGCTACGGCACCGGTGCAATCATGGCAGTACCTGCACATGATACCCGTGACTGGGAGTTTGCAAAGAAATTTGGGCTGCCGATCGTTGAGGTTGTTCAGGGCAACACCCCGTCCAACCTGGACGAAGGTGCATTTACCGATGTTGCGACCGGTACACTGGTTAACTCCGGCTTTATCACCGGCCTGTCGGTCAATGATGCAAAGGCAAAGATGATTGAATGGCTGGAAGCAAACGGCAAGGGCTGCGATAAGGTCAACTTTAAGCTCCGCGACTGGGTCTTCAGCCGTCAGCGTTACTGGGGCGAACCGATCCCGATGGTCAAGTGTGAGAAGTGCGGCTGGCAGCCGATTCCTGAGAGCGAACTGCCGCTGACGCTGCCCGAGATTACCGATTTTGAACCTGGTGAAGATGGCGAGAGCCCGCTGGCAAGACATGCCGACTGGGTCAACACCACCTGCCCCTGCTGTGGTGGTCCCGCTAAACGTGAGACAGATACGATGCCCCAGTGGGCAGGATCTTCCTGGTACTTCCTGCGGTATATGGACCCGCACAACAACGATGCGCTTGCAAGCAAGGAAGCGCTCGAATACTGGGGACCGGTTGACTGGTACAACGGCGGTATGGAACATACCACTCTGCACCTGCTCTACTCCCGTTTCTGGCACAACTTCCTGTACGATATCGGCGTGGTTCCTTACTCTGAACCTTACAAAAAGAGAACCAGCCATGGGATGATCCTCGGCCTTAACCCCCATAGCTTCCAGAATCTCCCTGCTGCTGAGCAGAAAGAGCTGGTCGCAAAGTATGGCTCCGAAAAGGAAGTACAGAAGGCGTTGGTTGAGAAGTATGGCGAAATGGCCAACCATCCGGTTGTCAAGATGTCCAAGTCGCTGGGCAATGTCGTCAATCCCGATGATATTGTCCGGGATTACGGTGCAGATACAATGCGCACCTACGAGATGTTTATGGGCGACTTTGAACAGGCTGCTCCCTGGAACACCTCTTCGATCGCCGGCTGCAAACGCTTCCTTGACCGTGTCTGGAAGCTGCAGGACAGTGTGGTCGACGGCGACAGCTATCGTCCCGAACTGGAGGTCGCTTTCAACCAGACGATCAAAAAAGTCTCGGAAGATATCGAGACGCTGAAATACAACACCGCGATCGCAGCAATGATGGGCCTGCTCAACAAAATTGATGCAGTTGGTTCGATCAACCGGAAGGAATACCGCGACCTGCTGATCCTGCTCAACCCGTTTGCTCCCCATATCACCGAGGAACTGTTTGAGATCATGGGCTTTGGTTCGCCGATTACTTCCCAGCACTGGGTCAGCTATGATCCCGACAAGTGCACCGAGTCTACTGTTGAGATTGCAGTTCAGATCTGCGGCAAGGTCCGCGCGAAATTGAACGTTCCGGTCGACATTTCGGCTGAGGACGCGATCGCCAGAGCAAAGGCGGAAGAAAAGATTGCAGCTGCAATCGAAGGCAAGACGATTGTCAAAGAGCTCTACGTCAAGGGCAAGCTGGTCAATATCGTCGCAAAATAATGTGATTTCTGCCTTTTCCGGCAATAGCCGGAAAAGGCAGATAACTTTTTTCGAAAAAAGAGAAAAATCCCTTGACATACCGACTCGTATTGCTGTATAATTAGAGATACAAATGTGATGAACGTCATAAACCGGTACCAGGGTCTTCACAGCCGCTGTGCAGCGGATGTGAAAGAGAGGTTGGCTTTGGCGTCCGGCGGCAGTCATCGCCTTTAGACCTCTGCCGTTTGGCAAAGGGAGGGAATCAGAATGTCAGAAATCAGAGTTAAAGATAACGAGTCTCTTGAAAATGCACTTAAGAGATTCAAAAGATCTTGCGCTA
>DVLN01000068.1 GCA_018715465.1 Candidatus Faecivivens stercorigallinarum
TGATGACATTCAAAACCGGATAGATCATCGTTGAAATCGTATATCCTTTTTCTTCACATCCATCTGGAATCAGCTTGGGAAAGATGGCGTTGTAAGCCAATCCGTCAAATGAAGAGAGACTGGCCAGCAGCAGCGAGAAAAGCAGATAGCCGGTATAAGAAAACGGTTGGAACAGCAGATAAGTTCCTGCTGCCGCATACAATATCCCGTTTACCAGATCACCGCCTACCAGAAACGGTTTTCTCGGCAGCCGGTCCATCATCGGGGAAACCAGCAGCGGAATCAGAAAATTGGGGAAAACCTGTATCGCAACCAGAATTGCTGCTGCAAGGGTACTTCCGGTTTCATCGTAAACCAGAAAAGACAGCGCAAAATTCCCGGCAATGCCGCCAGCAGCACCAAGGATGGTTGCCAGGGTAACAAGCGTATAATTTTTGCTCCAGAGGGTTTTGGTCAATGGGAACACTTCCTTTCACTATCAGTATAGCAGACTGCTTGAGTGAAAGAAAAGAGGGTAGTTTTGGGAAAATCTTTACTTAAAGTATATCTAAACGGTATTATATCTGCTGTATTCAGGAAAATTCATCAAAAGCTGAAAAGCATCTTTATAAAGCCGGTGTTCCCGGTACCATTCCAGTACCCACGGCAGATGGAATGCTGCATATCCGGCAGGCAGATTTTGGCGTATCTCTGCGAAGGTGTCCAGCAACAACTCTCCATATCCGGTATCAGACAGATAGTCAGGATGTGTCAGTCGAAAACGTACAAGTTCACACATTTTGTCCATAATTTCTTTTTCCGGGAAGTTGTAGTCAGTTGTGTGCACCTGTTCCAGCGCATCAAGTGCTGCCTGCCGGTTGCCCAGTTTTTCACAGCAGATGGCCAGCTTGTGGAGGTCAAGCGCGGATGGGTTGGACAGGTTGGAAAAATACTGATAAGCAGTTGTAAAATCTCCTATTTCCAGTTCGGTAGATGCAAGATTATAGTCGATGCTGCTCAGTTCGCTGTACTGTCCCAGAGCTTTTGACATTTTTCTGGCAGCGTGGTAATGCCGCTGCATCTGTTCGACATCCAGCATATTGGCATAACAGTTGCCGATAAATATTCGGCAGCTGGTTTGCAGGTAAAGTTCTCCGTCTTCCGATGCCAGGCTATATGCACGGGTCAGCAATTCAACTGCATGGGTGTAATGGCCTGCTTCATATTCACCGATGCCGGCCCAGTAACAGGTATGTGCTGACGGGTATAGTTGTACGGAAGCCTGACTGTCAGTCAGCATCAGATACAGTTGGTGCTGTCTGCTGCTCATTGCGCCAAGATAACACCGGAGTCCATCCAGTTCGGCCTTTGGACGGTCGTCTAACCATATTTCCAGCAGCAGACAGTCGAGCAGAAAGGGGCTTGCAGCTATTGCTGCACGGTACTGTTCAAAATCTGCGTACGATTGAGAATAGTCGTTCGCATTGAGGGTGAATATATACTGATATTGCGCATCAATCAGACTGCGGTAACGTGTAAGGACGTCCGGGTCGGTTTCCCAGCTGCCATTCAGTTTCGCTGCAAGGGCGTAAAGGATTTCCGGTGTGGGAATCACTTTGCCCTGTTCAATTTTAGAGAGATAGGAGACTGCACAGATGCCTTTGCAGAGTCCGTCCTGGCTCCAGTTTTTTTGCAGCCGGTTCTGGCGGATCCAGACTCCGAGCCATTTTTCATTCTGCCTGTCAGCTGTTTCTGAAACAGCTTTATTTTGATACATACCCTCTGCCTCCTTTGCCTTTTATCTTAACATACCATATCATCTTTGTCTATCATTTCAAAGGGGATTGACAGAAGAAACCGATCATGTTACAATATCATTAGATGATATCAATAAACGATATCAATAAGGGGGGGAAAACGGATGCCCAAAAAACCGCTGGATGGACTGACCGAATCCATGTTTTATCTGCTGATGGCGTTTTGCCGGCAGCCAATGTGCGGGATTGACGCGGCGGTATTTATTGAACAGAAGACATGCGGGCGGCTGCGGCTGGGACCTGCGACGCTGTATACGATTCTGGGTAAGTTTGAAAAGGTCAAATATATCGAAGAAATTGAGGTTGAAGGGCGTAAACGGACCTATCGCATCACTGATAAGGGTCGTGATGCATATTGGGAAGAGGTAAAGCGGTTGCGCCGCTGCATTGCAGATGCGGACAGCGAGCCGTTGTATTAAGGAGGGCTGAGAAATGAAAATCGGAAAAAGAGTGTACCGGCTGGTACCCTGCCCATGGTATGACGTAGAGGGAATCGAAAGCTGGCTGGAAAGTATGGCGAAAGAGGGACTCTTTTTGCGGAAGGAAGCCTTTTTTGGCGGCTTCACCAGCTTTGAGCAGGGGGAGCCGAGAACAGTCCGTTACCGGCTGGAAGCGGCTCAGCGAAGTACTAGTTTTTTGTCAGAATCAGGTGGTGAACCGGATGCAGAGGCGGTCGAAATCAGCGGTGAACTGGGTTGGGAGTATCTGACCAAATGCGGACAGTTTTTTGTCTATGCCTGCGATAACCCGGACGCACCTGAGCTGAACACCGACCCGTCTGTTCAGGCGATGGCACTTTCCTATGTCCGAAAAGATGGGCGGGCAGGGGTCATTGTCAATCTGGTTTGGCTTTTGCTGCTGCTGGGTCTGACCTGGTATGGGCGGTGCTGGCTGCTGCTGGCGATGCAGTATGGCAGCTGGCTGGTACTGCTTACGGCGGCACTTATGATTGGAGAACTGGTGTTCGGATTTAAGCGGGTGTTTATGATTCGGCGGCTGCGAAAAAAACTGTTGGAAGGAAGTCAGCCGGACCGCAAAAAGGACTGGAAGAAGCATGCCTTTGGTTTCCGGGTTTGGAATTTACTCAGCGTATTGGTGGCGGTTGTCTGGGTTTTCAGCGCAGGCGGATACTGGCTGAACAGCGTGGATAATCCAAATGAGATCCCCATTACTGAGTATCAGGGGGAATTGCCCTTTCTGCGGCTGTCCGAGATAGGGGTAGAAGGCAGCTTTAAACGGGATGAGTGGATGGACCATACCAATAAAATCAAGGTATCTTCCGACTGGCTGGCAGAGACAGTGATCGAAAGCAATGAATACGGCGAGTTTATGATGGAGGACGGCCGGCGGATTGACTGTGCGATGTATGTTACTTATACGGATATGCGCACCAGCTGGCTGGCGCGTGAACTGGCGGCGGAATATCCGGTCAGCGGCAGGCGTGAGGTTAAAAAGGATCGGTTCCAGTTTTTTGATATTCCGTCTGCCGAAGAACTGGGAGTAGACAGCGCAGTCGCTTATTCTGCTTATCCAATGGGATGTGCAGTGGTGCTGGTCAAAGGAAGTGAAGTCTGGAAAGCGGAACTGATGCAGTTCAGAGAAGATTCCATTTCCATCGACGAATGGGTCAGGATGTTTGCCGGTGAACTAAACCGGTAATATATATCAAAATACATGAAACAGAGGAATTGTCATGCTTCATTATTCGTTTAAACCGTTTGAGCAGCTGGAAGAGATTCACCAGCTTCCAGATCCCTTTCTCAAACCGGATGATACGCGCATCAGCAATGCCGATGAATGGCCCCAGCAGCGGCAGTATCTGAAAGAAATGCTGGCGTATTATCTGTATGGCGAAATGCCGCCATCTCCCGGAAATGTAAGGGGCAGTGTGCTGGAAAGCAGGGCAGTAGATGGCCAAAAGGCGGTCGAAGAGAATATTCGGATTACCTTTGGCCCAGAAAATGCACTTTCAATGGATTTTCAGCTTCTGCGTCCAGTAACGGATAAAAAATGCCCGGTCCTGATCTGGAATGTCTTTGCTCAGGAGGAGTGCCCGATTGCCGGGGAGCTGCTGGAACATGGGATTGCTCTCATCCGGTTTAACAAGGAGCAGCTGGGGGTGGATTCCCATGCTTTTTACCATCAGAGCCCCTGCCTGAAGGCTTATCCTACGTACAGCTGGCGGGCGATTGCAGTCTGGGGGTGGGGATACAGCCGGATTATCGACTATCTGGAACAACGGGACGATATTGACACGGATAAAATTGCAGTAACCGGTTATTCACGCAACGGCAAGGTTGCGCTCTGTGCCGCAATCTATGATGAGCGGATCGCAGTAGCCGTACCATGTGGTTCCGGGTGTGGCGGTTCAGGCAACTTCCGTTTTCTGGGTGGACGGCTGGGAAAAGACACCGGTATGCAGGAGACGATCGGCAGCATGAGCCAGATGTTTCCTTTCTGGTGGGCGGACGGCCTGCGGGAATTTGGTGTAGGAAAAGAACTACCGCCCATTGACATTGACGCAGTTTTGCAGGCGGAAAATCCGTTTCAGGAACTGTTGTCCCGCATAGATTTTTCGATCAACGGCAAGGTCGGGCCGGAATACCGTCTGCCGTTTGATATGCACTTTGCCCGTGCATTGGTGGCACCCCGTCCGCTGCTGACGACCGACTCGCTGGATGATGAGTGGGCCAACCCTTATGGTATCCAGATCAGCTGGCGGGCGTCGGCTGAGGTTTATAAAATGCTGGGTGTACTGGATAACGACGCGATGTTTTTCCGGGAAGGGTATCATACCTTTTCGCTGGCAGACTGGACAGCGGTTGCGGACTTTCTTTATCTGCATCTGCTGCCGGAGCAGAATATCCAGCCCCGCAGTATCTTTGTCACAATGAAGATACCGGAAGATGTGGAGGCTGACCGTATCAATAATATGACTTCTAAATGGTACTGTCGATATCCACATTTTGACTGGCGGGCACCAGCTGCCGATTAACTGAAAAAGCAAAACGGCTGACAGCAAAATAGCTGTCAGCCGTTTTCGGTTTATAGTATGGATCAGTCAGAATAAAGTTATGCAGGATAACCTTACCCTCTGTCATTGCCGCCAAGCAGCTTTTCAATTCTTTTTGCCGCTTCAGCAGTATTCTGGTGGTTGTTGAAGGCGGTCAGCCGGAAATAACCTTCTCCGTTTGCGCCAAAGCCTGCGCCGGGGGTGCCGACAACGCCGGCATTTTCCAACAGGTAGTCGAAGAAATCCCAGCTCTTCATCCCGTTTGGGCATTCCATCCAGATATAGGGGGAGTTTTTGCCGCCGGTATAACGGATGCCCAGCCGGTCAAGGGTATCGGCAAGGATACGGGCGTTTTGCCGGTAGTAGTCGATGTTGGCAAGGGTCTGACGACGGCCTTCTTCCGAAAAGACGGCTTCTGCGCCTCTCTGGATGATGTAGGGAACGCCGTTGAACTTGGTGGTCTGACGTCTGAGCCAGAGACCGTTGAGCATCACATCGCCGCGTACCAACGCTTTGGGAACAATGGTATAACCGCAGCGGGTACCGGTGAATCCCGCTGTCTTGGAGAAGGAGCAGAATTCAATTGCGACCTCTTTTGCACCCTCTACCTCATAGATCGAGCGAGGCAGTGTGGGATCAGCAACAAAACTTTCATATGCCGCGTCGAACAGGATAACTGCATCCCGTTTTTTCGCATAGTCGACCCATGCTTTCAAACCAGCGTGATCATATACCGCACCGGTCGGATTGTTGGGCGAACAGATATAGATGATATCGGCGTCGGTCTTTTCATCCGGCAGCGGCAGAAAACCGTTGGATGCGTCGGCGTTTGCAAAGACGATCCGCCGGCCGGCCATGATGTTGGTGTCGACATAAACCGGGTAGACCGGATCGGGAATCAATACACTGTTATCGGCATCAAACAGGTCAAGAATATTGCCGAGGTCGGATTTTGCGCCGTCGCTGACAAAGATCTCATCCTCTTCCAGTGTGACATTACGCTCCGCATAATAGCCGGCAATTTTTCCTTTCAGGAAGTCATATCCCTGTTCCGGTCCATAACCGCGGAAGGTCTCAGCGGCGCCCATCTCTCTGCTGGCGCTTTCCAGTGCCTGGACGACTGCCGGACAGAGGGGAAGGGTGACATCGCCGATGCCCAGCCGGATGATGTTGACATCCGGGTGCTGCTCCTGAAAAGCCGCCACTTTTTTGCCAATCATTGTAAAGAGGTAGCTTTTTTCGAGTTGCAGATAATGCTGATTGATTTTCATAGGGGTTCCTCCTTGCAGATTTATAATTATTCCTTAAAACAGCCATCTGGTTGTTTTTGTTATCTCTCTATATTTGATCTGTTTTCTGCGTTTTTAAGGGAAGCTGCAATAAATGCGCGGAACAGCGGATGAGCACGGTTGGGACGGGATTTGAATTCGGGATGGAACTGCACGCCGATAAAGAAATCACGATCGGTCAACTCAACTGCTTCGACCAGTCTGCCGTCCGGGGAAGTACCCGACAGGTTCAGGCCGGCATCTTCCAGCTGTTTGCGGAACTGGTTGTTGAACTCATAACGGTGGCGGTGACGTTCACCGATCTCCGCACGGCCGTATGCTTCAAACATCTTGCTGCCTGCTTTGATGATGCAGGGATAGCGGCCAAGACGCATCGTGCCGCCTTTGGGAATATTGCCGTGCTGGTCGGGCATCAGGTCGATGACACCATAGGGGTTTTCTGGGGTAAATTCCTTGGAGTTTGCGCCGGGCATTCCCGCGACATGGCGGGCATACTCGATGACTGCAATCTGCATGCCAAGGCAGATGCCAAAGTAGGGTACATGGTTTTCCCGGGCGTATCTGCATGCGGAGATCATTCCTTCGATGCCGCGGTCGCCAAAACCGCCGGGGACAATAATGCCGTCCGCTTCTTTGAGAATTTCAGCCGCGTTGTCATCGGTGATCTGTTCAGAATCCACCCAGTCGATTGTGATTTTGGCACCGTTTTCATAACCGGCGTGAGAGAGCGACTCTGCTACCGACAGGTAGGCATCGTGCAGCTGGACATATTTTCCAACCAGAGCAATTCTGACCGGTTTGACCGCATTTTCAATCCGGCTGAGCATTGCGGTCCAATCCGACAGGTCGCAATGGTCGTATTGAATGTTCATCTTGCGGCAGACAATGTCGGCCAGATGGGCTTCTTCCAGCATCATCGGTGCCTGGTACAGGACCGGCAGTGTCCGGTTTTCGATGACACAGTCCTTTTCAACATTGCAGAACAGCGCGATCTTATCCTTGACGCTCTGGTCAATTGGCTCGTCCACACGGGCGACGATGATGTCGGGACGGACGCCGAGACCCTGCAATTCGCGCACAGAATGCTGGGTCGGTTTGGTCTTGTGTTCATTGGAACCGGAAATATACGGGACAAGGGTAACATGGATAAACAGACAGTTTTCTCTGCCGACTTCTAGCGAGACCTGCCGAATTGCTTCCAGAAACGGCTGTGACTCGATGTCACCGGTCGTTCCGCCGATTTCGGTGATGACGACATCAGCATTGGTCTTTTTACCGACCGAGTAGATAAAACTCTTGATCTCGTTGGTGATGTGGGGGATGACCTGAACGGTAGAACCGAGATACTCGCCAGCACGTTCCTTATTGAGGACGTTCCAGTATACCTTACCGGTGGTGAGGTTGGAAAAACGGTTGAGATCCTCGTCGATAAACCGTTCGTAATGACCAAGGTCGAGGTCAGTTTCAGCGCCGTCTTCGGTGACGAAGACTTCCCCATGCTGATATGGACTCATCGTACCGGGGTCAACGTTGATATACGGGTCCAGTTTTTGAGCCGCAACGGTCAGCCCGCGGCATTTGAGCAGACGTCCGAGCGAAGCGGCGGTGATACCCTTTCCCAGACCGGAGACAACGCCCCCGGTTACAAAAATATACTTTGTCATTTCAATCCTTCTCCTCTTTGTATTTTTTATCTGTCTGGGCAGCTTTTCAGATGCCATAATCCGCAAGCTCAACACTTCCGGTAAAAGCTGTTGTAGCAGGACCGGTCATATATACCGTCTGTTCGGTGTACCGAATGGTCAGATCCCCGCCCCGCAGATGGACCAGAATATCCTCATCCATCGGACAATACCCATTGAGTACTGCCGCGACTGCCGAAGCGCAGGTCCCGGTTCCACAGGCCCATGTCTCACCGCTGCCCCGTTCCCATACCCGCATTTTAAGGGTATGCCGGTCGATCACCTGGACAAATTCGGTGTTGACCCGCTGGGGAAAGAGCGGATGGTGTTCAAACAGTGGCCCGATCTTTTCCAGTTCCAGCTCCATCGGGTCATGGTCGACAAAGATTACTGCATGTGGATTACCCATCGACACACAGGTCATTTTCCGTTCCACTCCGTCGGCGTTGATGGGAACACTGATTGCCGTTTCTCCTGACAGATTGACCGGGATTTCGCGTGGTGTCAGAATGGCGGGACCCATGTCTACCCGTGCGGCTACTGCTTTTCCGTCCCGGATTTCCATATCCAATATTTTGACTCCACTCAGTGAGTCAATTTGCAGCTGATTTTTTCTGGCAATGCCGCTGTCGTAGACATATTTCCCGACACAGCGGATACCGTTCCCGCACATCATCCCTTCGCTGCCGTCGGCATTGAAAATGCGCATTTTGGCGTCGGCGTGATCAGACGGGCAGATCAGAATGATCCCATCTCCGCCGATGCCAAAATGGCGATCAGACAGGGCAATGGCGGCTTTTTGAAAGTCAAAGGCGGGTGTGTGGAACATGTCCACATAGATGTAGTCATTTCCACACCCGTGCATCTTGGTGAATGTAATTTTCATTATCCCATCTCCTTCATACCGGATAGACGATGCCATCCGGGAATCGCTGTCGGGCAGTCTCTCTCTGTTTTTTATTATGCCCGATGGCTGTCAATCATTTCAACAAATTCATCAAAAAGGAAGTTGGTGTCATGCGGTCCGCCGCAGGCTTCCGGGTGGAACTGTACGGTGAAAGCGGGGATATCCAGATAACGGATGCCCTCACAGGTACCGTCGTTTGCATTTTCATAGCTCATGACACCATTGCTAGGCAGTGCATTGGTATCTACAGCATAGCCGTGGTTCTGGGAGCTGACAAAGATTCGGTCGTTGGACAGGTTTTTGACCGGCTGGTTGGCGCCGCGGTGGCCGTATTTGAGCTTGACGGTCTTTCCGCCTTCTGCCAGTGCGAGCAGCTGATGGCCGAGACAGATTCCGAAGATAGGGGTGCCGGAGTCGGCAACCTTTTTCAGCTCGGCAATAATGCCTGTGTTTTCGGCAGGGTCGCCAGGGCCGTTGGAAAGCATAACGCCGTCAGGATTGAGGGCAAGCAGCTCTTCAGCAGTCGTGCTTCCGGGGGCGACTGTCACTTCACAGCCGCGGTTGACCAGTTCCCGTTCAATGTTCATCTTTGCGCCGAAGTCCCATAGAACGACTTTGCGTTTGATCTCATCGGGGGTCAGCACATATTTTTCCCCGGTAGAGACCGACTCGACAGCATTCTTGACCAGATAAGAGCGGATTTCTTCCATATCCACCCCGTTTGGATCGGTTACGATCCGTCCGTTCATGACGCCATGTTCCCGGATGATACGGGTCAGCTGGCGGGTGTCGATGCCATACAGGCCGATAATTCCCGCTTTTTTGAGGTAGTCATTCAGCTTTCCTTCGCAGCGGAAGTTGGAGGGGGCGTCGCATACTTCCCGCACGATGTAGCCTTTCAGACGGGGGCCGGCGCTTTCAAAGTCCTCAGGGATAACGCCGTAGTTGCCGATCAGCGGAAAGGTCTGCACGACAATCTGGCCGTAATAGCTGGGATCGGTCAGCGTTTCCAGATAACCGGTCATTGCGGTGGTAAATACGACTTCTCCGGTTACGCAGCCTTCTGCGCCGAAGCTTTTGCCTTCAAATACTTTTCCGTTTTCCAGAATCAAATATGCGGTCTTGTCCATGATTTTGACCATTCCTTTCGCATTAGGGTTGTGTATACCTGTGCGGAAAAACCGGCTTAAAACTGGCCTGTCCCCCCGGACGAGATATCTTCAAATTGTGCTTTGGTGTGGCTGCTGCCAATGTCAACAGGGTACTCTCCTGTAAAACAGCCGGTACAGAAAGAGAGACCGCAGCCTTCGCAGGCCTGTTTCAGCCCGTCGATGCTGATAAAGCCGAGGCTGTCCGCCCCAATCCGGCGGCAGATCGCGTCCAGCTCCAGCTGGTTGGCGATCAGGTTTTCCTCGCTGTCGATATCGGTGCCAAAATGGCAGGTGTGTTTAAAAGGGGGAGAGGAAATGCGCAGATGCACTTCGCTTGCCCCAGCCTGTTTGAGGCTTTTGATAATTTTGGCGGAGGTCGTACCTCGGACGATGGAATCGTCCACCAGTACTACCCGCTTGCCTTTCAGATTAACCGAAAGAGGATTGAGCTTGAGACGGACAGCCGCGTCCCGCTGTTGCTGGGATGGAAAGATAAAACTCCGCCCGATATACCGGTTTTTGACAAACCCGAGCTGATAGGGCAGCCCGCTTTGCTGGGCGTATCCCATCGCTGCTTCCAGCCCGGAATCGGGTACGCCGCAGACCATGTCCGCCTCTACCGGATATTCTTTCGCCAGCTGTCGTCCCATTGCGATCCGGGCGTTATAAACGCTCAGGCCGTCGATGACCGAGTCAGTGCGGGCAAAATAGACATACTCAAAGATGCACAGCCCTTTTTTCTGATGTTCAATAACCATCCGGCTTTCAATGGTGCGGTCGGCATGGATAATCACCATTTCGCCTGGTCGAATATCCCGCACGAAGGTAAACCCGGCGCTGTCCAGACCGCAGGACTCAGAAGCGACCGCCCATCCATGGTCATTCTTCCCCAGACAGAGCGGCCGGAAGCCTGCTCCGTCCCGGAAGGCGATCAGCTTGTTGCGGCTGGAGAGAACCACCAGCGAGAAGGCTCCCCGCAGCTGTCTGGCTGCATCAGCGACTGCGTCTTCTATCGACTCTCCCCGCAGGGCTTCCCATCCGATCAGAGAGGAGATAACTTCAGAATCATTGGTCGCGGCAAAATTACAGCCCACGGAAACCAGTTTCTCCTTGATTTCGGCGGCATTGACAATATTCCCGTTGTGAGCGGTGGCAATACGGCCTTTCAGGTACTCGGTGATCATGGGCTGGGTATTTTTTTGAGAGTTGGTGCCGGTGGTGGAATAGCGGACATGTCCAATCGCCATATGTGCTTTGGGCAGACGGGACAGTACCTCGCTGCCAAAGACCTCACTCACCAGACCGACGTCTTTGTGATAAAGGATGGAGCCGCCCTTCTGGATTGCGATACCGGCGCCTTCCTGTCCGCGATGCTGGAGTGCCAGCAGGGCATTATAAGTGATGCCGGCCGCTTCGTCAGAGGAGGTCACAATGCCAAAAATACCGCATTCCTCAGAGAGCTTGTCAAAACTACGTTTCATGTTCATCATTCAAATCCCTTTCCTGTTGAAGAAAATACCGGCAGAGGTGATATCCGGCTGTTTCATTCAAAAACAGCCGCCGGTATATTGTATCCCCTTTGAAACGTGACTTCTCTTTTTTTACGTCACGTTTTTTCATATTGGTGCAGAATATCTTCCGCAATCCGCCTGCGCGGAACCCTCAGATCCATCGCCTGTTTCTCTATATACCGATGGGCCTGTGTCTCCGTCATCGCCTCAAACTGGATCAACAAACATTTGGCGCGGTCGACGGTCCGTATCTCTTCGATTTTATCTCTGAGCTTTTTGTTTTCCCGCTGCAGTCCAGTCATTCTGGACTGCTGGACACCGGCCATGCGGATGCTTTTGAAAAACATCTGCCGGTTGACCGGCTTTTCAATGACCAGCACGCCGCTGCATTCTACCTTTTCACTGATTTCTTCAGCAATTTCCGCCTTGACAAGAAGAATTGCATTTCCGAAAGCTTCACAGACGGAAACCGCCAGATCGGAGCCAAATTCGTCCGGCAGCGGAGTGTTGATCAGGACCAGGTCGTAGTCGTTTTCCAGCAGCAACCGCCGTGCGTCATTTCCGCATCCTGCACAGGTCTGTACAGACAGTCCGCACAGCCTGGTCAATTCAGACAGTGTGCCGCGGGCATTTTCGCTGCCGGCTACAATCAATACGCTGTTCATACTGTCCCCCTTCCGTCATGATACCGAATTGGAGGTCCAATCAGTAGAAGGGGAAATAATGGCTGTGTTCAAACGACTGGACATTTCCAGCGGCGCAGGCTTCACATTCTCGCATTTTTGCGGTGCAGTAGCTCTCGATCATTTCACGGGGCAGAACCCGCTCAACCAGTTTTGAACTGGCCGCCAGGCTGAGCGCCTGCTGTAATGTCTCCGGCAGCTGCTGTGCCGCGGATGGTTGAGCGCTGTCGGTGCCGCAGTCAGCTGGACGAAGTGGATACTGCTGCTCGACTCCATCCAAGCCCGCTTCGATCAGCAATGCAAATGCCAGATAGGGGTTGCAGCAGGAGTCAGGGCTGCGCAGTTCGATTCGCGCCTGGTCCCCAAACGCGAGCGGGACTCTGATCAACTCAGAAGTGTTGCAGTGCTTGGACCAGCCGATGCTGCGGGGAGCATCAAAACTGCCAAACCGGCTGTAAGAGTTGGTCAGTGGATTGAGAAAAGCGGTGATCTCTTCTACATGCCGCAGAACGCCTTCGACAAAACTCTCGCTGGTCGCATCATGCAGCCCGTCGCAGGCGTGAATGATATTCTTTCCGCCACGCGCAAGGGAAAAATTGATGTGCATGCCGCTGCCGCTGTAGTTGGCAAAGGGCTTTGGCATAAAGCTGGCATACAGTCCGTTTTTGTTGGCAATCGCCTTGACTGCCGCCCGGAAGGCGAGCAGGTTGTCAGCGGCGGTCAGTGCGTCGGCACAGTGAAAGTCGATTTCGTTCTGGCCCGGCCCTGCCTCATGGTGGGAGGTCTCAGGGCAAAACCCCATCTCCTCCAGTGAAAGGCAGATCTCGCGGCGGACGTTTTCGCCCCGGTCGAGCGGAGCAATATCTGCATAACCAGCATGGTCATGCGGGATCATCGTCGGTTCACCGTTTTCATCGTTCTTGAACAGATAGAATTCGCATTCGGTTCCCAGCCGGCAGGAAAGGCCAAAACTGGCCGCCCGTGCAATCTCTTTTTTGAGGATAGAGCGGGCACAGGATGCGTAAGGGGTGCCGTCAGCGTGGCGGATATCACAGAAAAATCGGATAACTCTACCTGTTGACGGACGCCATGGGAGAATGGAGACAGTTCCTGCGTCGGGTACCAGAAAAAGCGGCTCAGAAGCCTTTTGAAAGCCGGCCACTGCGCCCTGTTCAAAGTGAATTCCGCGGGTAAATGCCCGCTGCAATTCGCCCGGCAGGATGGTGATGTTTTTGTGCACGCCAAAAAGGTCACAAAAAGTGAGGCGTATAAATTTCACATCATTTTCTTCAACAAATGAAAGTACTTCAGAAATGGTATTGTCCATATATCAAAATCTGTTCCTTTCCCGAAAGCAGTCTACACAGGAAAACTGTGACTTTCGTTGTTTCTCCATTATTTTATCACATTTTGATAGCCCTGAGCAAGGAATATTTTTTCACATTGGCAATACACCTTTATCTTCGGCAGGTTATACACAAAACTGCAATTTTGCAAGTTGTTTTCTGCTGACTTGTCAAATGTTTTTGGCTTGTGTATTCGCTTTATCTTGGGAAACATCCGTCTCAGGCAGTGGACAAGGACAAAACAGAGATGGGTTTTAATTGGCGAAAATAGGATTGTACGGCAGGCGTATTCACCACTTGCGTTAGATGATCAACCGGATGGCAAAAAATGAGGATATGCAATAATTATATTATAAAATTGCAAATTTATTAATTGCCGCAGTTTAAAAAGAAGCCGCCGCTTTTTCAAGCGCCGGCTCTAAATTGCTTTTGAAGTTTTTACATTTACCTTATGCACGCAGGCTGGCCGCACACCAGCCGCCGTCTTCCTGCTGCCCGGTGACAGTGAACCCGTTTTCCCGCAGCACATTCAGTACCTCGTCCGCCCGTTCTGAAATAATACCGGAAACAATCAGCTGTCCACCTTTTTTCAGACAGCGGACAAACAGCGGCGCCATTCCGATGATGACGTCTGCGACGATGTTGGCAACGATCAGATCCACCGGCTGGGCAGCGAGGGTATCGCCAAGCGCCGAGTCATTCAGAACATTGCCGCAGATGATATCCAGTGTTTCCTCCGGGATGTGGTTCAAATCCGCGTTTTCCCGCGCAATTTTGGTTGCAAGCTGGTCGATGTCAACTGCCGTCACATGTCTGGCACCCAGCATCAGTGCCGCAATTGACAGAATGCCGCTGCCGCAGCCCATATCCAGCACCGATACCCCCTCCGGCATCTGGCTGTCCAGGACCTGTAAGCAGAGGCGAGTCGTGTTGTGGTCACCGGTTCCAAAGGCCATGCCGGGATTGAGCCGGAGCTGATGCTGACCTTCTTTTTCGGGCGCTTTTTCCCAGTCGGGGACAATGATCAGCCGGTCGCTGATTTCAATAGGATGATAGTATTTCTGCCAGGCAGTTTCCCATTCTTCCTGTTCTTTATAACCGATTTCCACTGCCAGCTCTCCCAAATTGATCTCGCAGTCCTGCTGCAGACGAGGCAGATCGGTCTGGATCTGTGCAAGGGTTTCATGTCCCTGAGGAGTGTCGGGCAGATAGAACTTGATGCGGGTATCGCAGTGAGCCATCTCCATCAGTTTGTCATCCACATAGTCCCAGTAGACGGTGGTGTCTTCCAGAAAATTCTGAAAATCGGCCGCGTCTTCAATCATGACGCTGCTGACACCGTGTGCCA
>DVLN01000069.1 GCA_018715465.1 Candidatus Faecivivens stercorigallinarum
CAACCTTTTATCGGTTGGTGCGGATAACAAAATCAGTGCGTCATCATTTGGTGCCTTGCGCGCATACGGCAGCAAATGGTCTGGCCACAATACAAATATATTTGACCGCTTTGTCCATCAATCATTTTTGATGATGCAGAAGTCAATCTTTTTCAGCAGATCGTCAACATCGTCGGTCGAGACGGCCAGATCGATCGGTTTGGTCAGGTCAAGACTAAAAATACCCATCAGCGATTTTGCATCGATGACATATCGGCCGGAGAGCAGGTCGACGTCATAAGGGCACTGGGTCATGATGTCAACAAAATGCTTGACTTCATTTACGGTTTTAAGCTGAATCTGGCAAACTTTCTTCATATTCATTCTCCTCTTTGTCACAAGATGTGTTCTGGGTGGACATGGAAAAACCTTTTCTCTTTTTATTTTGAGGTCACTTCCGGTGCCGCTGACGAATAATTGGGGTTACTGTAGCCGGACCCCGGCTGGCTTTTGTCTGTGCATGCTTCAAATTAAGCAACCCTGAATTTCTGTAGCTCGACAAACAACCCATCGGCGTCGTCGAAGTGAGCACAGAGCGTAACTGGTTTGGACAGGTCAAGGCTGAAAACACCCATGATGGATTTCGCATCGACCGAGTACCGGCCGGACACCAGCCCGACTTGATAGACACACCTGCTGACCAGTTCGACCAGTTCTCTGACATCGGCTGGTGTATTCAGCAGAATTTTGCAGGTTCTCATCTTCCGGGAAATCCTCCTAACCTGACGCAACAGCTTTCGGCAGAACGGCTGACCGGATCCAAAACCACTGCGCGCAAAGGGGTGGAAAGGCGTTCGTCATTCTTACCGTAATTAAAGTATAGCAGGAACGTTTCTTTAAGTCAACTGGCTCTTGCCAATTTCTATTTATTCCATTATAATATAATCAGTGACCGGTCGTAATTATAAAGACTGCACAACATTCTTTTATTTTTATGTGATATTATGACAATTGAATTTTATGCCGAATTTGGCAAAATACCACCTGTACAGTGCAAAATGCACCGTTGATCGGAAATACAGGCATTGTCAAGAAAATAACGAGCTGTAAGGGAGGCTTTTTTTTGCCGCGCATTGCTTTGATGACGGTTGGATGTAAAGTAAATCAGTATGAAACAGAAGTCCTGGCTGAGCTTTTTCGTGCAAGGGGTTATGAAATTGTTCCACCGGATGGAGAGGCGGATGTTTGCCTGCTCAACTCCTGCACCGTGACTTCTACCGGAGACCAGAAGACCCGCCAGCTGCTCCGCAGAATGAAAAAGAAAAATCCGGGCGCAATCGGCGTGTTGACTGGATGCTATCCACAGGCTTTCCCGGAGGCGGCTGCTGAGATCATGGAGGCGGATATTGTGACCGGGGAACTGGCACGTGCTAAAATTCCAGAACTGGTCGAACAGGTACGCAAAACCGGACAGCGGATTGTCGATATTCCAGCCCATCAGCGTGGAGAGGCTTTTGAATCCATGCAGGTAACCGGGTTGGGCAACCGTACCCGGGCATATGTCAAGATCGAGGACGGTTGTGAACGGTATTGCTCCTACTGCATTATTCCCAAGGCAAGGGGGCCGGTTCGCTCCAAACCGCTGGCGGATATCGAGCGGGAGCTGATGGCGCTGGCACAATCTGGCTATAAAGAAGTTGTGCTGGTTGGTATCAACCTTTCTTCCTATGGCAAGGAGGTCGGGCTGCGGCTGATTGACGCGGTGCGGCTGGCCTGTATGGTGCCGGGCATCAAGCGGGTGCGGCTGGGAAGTCTGGAACCGGAGCTGCTGTCGGATGAGGATATCGCCGAGATGGCGACTTTCCCCAACTTTTGTCCACAGTTTCATCTGGCACTGCAAAGCGGCTGTGACCGGACGCTTCGAAGCATGAACCGTCATTATGATACGGCTGAATATGAACGAATCGTTGACGCAATCCGAAAAGCGTTTCCGCTTCCTGCGATTACCACCGATATTCTGGTCGGTTTCCCGGGTGAAACCCAAGAAGATTTCGCGGCTTCAGCGGCGTTTGCCGAAAAGATCGGATTTGCACGGGTGCACGTTTTCCCTTATTCCAGACGGGATGGTACGCCGGCTGCTGCAAGACCTGAGCAGTTGTCCGAGCAGGAAAAATCTGCCCGCAGCCGGGCGATGATTGCTGTCACCGACAGGACCCGGATTGCTTTTCTGGAAAAAATGGTCGGCCGGGTAGAAAAGGTTT
Organism: Candidatus Faecivivens stercorigallinarum; assembly: GCA_018715465.1. Lineage (GTDB taxonomy): Bacteria > Bacillota > Clostridia > Oscillospirales > Ruminococcaceae > Faecivivens > Faecivivens stercorigallinarum. The sequence goes on from DVLN01000069.1 coordinate 2,241, forward strand.
TGATTGAGTCGACCAAAACCCCGCTGGGGTATGAAGGGTATACCGCCAACTATACGCCGGTGGTGGTGCAGTGCGGTGAAGAAATGGTTGGAAGGATTGTACCGGTCCGGCTGACTTGCCGGGTGGACAACCGTTGTCTCGGAGAGGTGCTGTCACCAGACGAGGTATGACCTCCTGTGAGACGGCAGGCGGATTGAATTGCTGTAAAAGGGCTTTGCCCGTTTGCATGGCGGCATTTTGGAATAAATCCGAAAAGGCCGCCTTTTACCTTTAAACTGTTTTCCGTTATCGGAAAAGTATGGAAAGGACTTGTGAAAATATGGCTGTTTTCAGAATCTATGTTGAAAAGAAACCGGAATTTGCCGTGGAAGCGAATGGTGTCCGCCACGACATTTCCACCCTTGGCATCAAGGTGAAGAGCGTCCGGCTGTTCAACCGTTATGATGTCGAAGGAATTGATCCTGAAACTTTTGAGACTGCTTCCCGTACCATCTTTTCGGAGCCGGCAGTCGATGTGACCTGTGCAGAACTCCCGGCACTCCAGCCCGGTCAGCGGCTGCTGGCAGTCGAGTACCTGCCCGGCCAGTTTGATCAGAGAGCGGATTCCTGTGAACAGTGCATCCAGATCATGACCCAGGGTGACCGTCCCAGAGTACGCAACGCCCGCGTTTATCTGATCGACGGAGAGATCTCCGACGAAGAGTTTGAAACCATCAAGAATACGCTGATCAACCCTGTCGAGGCAAGAGAAGCTTCCCTTGCGAAGTTTGACACCCTGGCGGTCAGCTACGATATCCCGACGACTGTCAAGACACTGGATGGATTTATCGAGCTGTCGGATGAGGAACTTGCCGGATTTATTGTATCTTACGGCCTGGCAATGGATTTTGACGACATTGCTTTCTGCCAGCGTTACTTCAAATACATCGAACACCGTGACCCCACCATCACCGAAATCCGTTTGATTGATACCTACTGGTCTGACCACTGCCGTCATACTACTTTCGGCACAATTATCGACCAAGTTGAGATCGACGATCCGGCTATTCGTAAGACCTATGAGCAATATCTGGCTGTCCGTAAGGAACTGTACGAGGGCAAAAAGAAAAAACCGATGACCCTGATGGATATGGCTGTCATCGGTGCCAAGAAACTGAAAAAAGACGGCATTCTGACCGATTTGGATGAATCGGACGAGATTAACGCCTGCACCGTCCGCATTCAGGTGGACGTCGACGGCAAGATGGAAGACTGGCTGCTGTTGTTCAAAAATGAGACCCACAACCATCCGACCGAAATCGAACCTTTCGGTGGTGCTGCAACCTGTCTGGGCGGTGCAATCCGTGACCCGCTTTCGGGACGCAGCTATGTTTACCAGGCAATGCGTGTGACCGGTGCGGCTGACCCGACTGTTCCGAGAAGCCAGACCCTCAAGGGCAAGCTTCCGCAGAAAAAGATCGTGACCACCGCTGCAAGAGGTTATTCCTCTTACGGCAACCAGATCGGCCTTGCAACCGGTGAAGTTACCGAGGTTTACCATCCCAACTATGTCGCCAAGAGAATGGAGATTGGTGCGGTTATCGGTGCGGCTCCTGCCGAAAATGTCATCCGTGAAGTTCCCGATCCCGGCGATATCGTCATCCTGCTGGGCGGCCGTACCGGCCGTGACGGCTGCGGCGGTGCAACCGGTTCATCCAAATCCCATACACTGGAATCGCTGGAAACCTGCGGCGCTGAAGTCCAGAAGGGCAACGCTCCGATTGAACGTGAGCTGGCCCGCCTGTTCCGTGACCCGGAGGTCACCCGGATGATTCGCCGCTGCAACGACTTTGGTGCAGGTGGTGTTTCGGTTGCAATCGGTGAGCTGGCAGATGGTCTGGACATCAATCTGGATGCTGTACCGAAAAAATATGACGGTCTGGATGGCACCGAGCTTGCAATCTCTGAATCCCAGGAGAGAATGGCAGTCGTTGTTGCTCCTGAAAACGTCGAAAAATTTATCCAGCTGGCACATACTGAAAACCTCGAAGCAACGGTTGTTGCGACTGTTACCGATAAAGAACGGATGACCATGACTTGGTGCGGCAATACGATTGTTGACCTGTCCAGAGAGTTCCTGAATTCCAACGGTGCTGAAAAGCATACCAACGTCAAGATCGAAGTATCTGAAGTCCATCCGGTCAATGTCCTGGAAAATACGCCCGATAACTGGATTGCACATATGTCCAACCTCAATATCTGCTCGCAGAAGGGGCTGGTCTCGATGTTTGACTCGTCGATCGGCGGCGCGACTGTTACGATGCCTTACGGCGGCAAATATCAGATGACCAAGACCCAGGCGATGGCTGCCAAACTGCCGGTTCTGACTGGTGACACCAACACCTGCTCGGTGATGGCGTGGGGCTATAACCCTGATCTGACTGCACAGAACCCTTATCTGGGCGCACAGTATGCGGTTATTGAGTCGATCGCAAAACTGGTTGCGGCCGGCGGCAACCATGAAAAATGCTGGCTGACCTTCCAGGAATACTTTGAGAGAATGACTTCTGATCCCACCAGATGGGGCAAGCCAATGAGCGCACTGCTGGGCGGTCTGGAAGCACAGTGGCAGCTGGGTGCCGCTTCAATTGGCGGCAAGGACTCGATGTCCGGTACCTTTGAGGATATCGACGTTCCGCCTACGCTGGTTTCGTTTGCGGTATCGCTGGCGGATGCGAGAAAGGTCATTTCGCCCGAATTTAAGTGTGTCACCTCTCCGGTCGTGCTGCTGCTGCCGAAGATGAATGAGGATGGTACGCCCGATTATGCTTCTGTCCGTGAAGTCTTTACCCGTGTACGTGATATGATCGCAGCAGGTAAGGTCCTGTCCGCATGGACGCTGGGTTACGGCGGTGTTTCGGAAGCAATTGTCAAGATGGGTCTTGGCAACAAGATTGGTTTTACTTTTACGGCTGATGTCTGCAAGACGCTGATGTTCAACCCTGTTTACGGCGGCTTCGTACTTGAGATGGCAGGTGAAGCAGATGCAGAAGGTCTGCCGGTCATCGGTACCACCCGTCTGGAACCGGTTGTCACTCTGTACAGCGGCGAAAAAGTCAAGCTGGATGACCTCCAGAATTCTTACGAAGAAAAGCTCGAAAAGGTCTATCATACGCTGGCGGCTGTTCCCGAAGGCAAGCCCGAGACCTTTACCTATACATCCGAAACCAGACTGTCCCCCGCGATTAAGGTTGCGCGTCCCCGCGTCCTGATTCCGGTATTCCCGGGTACCAACTGCGAATATGATACCGCACGCGCCTTTGAAAAGGCCGGTGCACAGGCGGATGTCTTTGTCATCCGTAACCTGAACGGTTCTGATATCGAAGAGTCGGTCAACGAGTTCGCACGTCGTTTGGCTGAGAGCCAGATCGTCATGATTCCCGGCGGCTTCTCCGGTGGTGACGAACCGGACGGCAGCGGCAAATTTATCACTGCTTTCTTCCGCAACCCGCGCATCAAGGACGGTGTACATACCCTGCTCAAACAGCGGGATGGCCTGATGCTGGGTATCTGCAACGGTTTCCAGGCTTTGGTTAAACTGGGTCTGGTGCCCTTTGGCGAGATTGTCGAGATGGAAGACAACTCTCCGACCCTGACTTTCAACTCGATCGGCCGCCATCAGTCGATGATGGTTCGTACCCGCATCGCATCCAACAAGTCGCCCTGGCTGTATAACACCTCGGTCGGTGATTATCATATGATCCCGATTTCTCACGGTGAAGGACGTTTCATCGCGACTCCTGAACTGGTGGCGCAGATGGCAGCCAATGGTCAGATTGCGACCCAGTATGTCGATTTGGAAGGCAACCCCACCTATGACATTCACTTCAATCCCAATGCTTCGGTTATGGCGATTGAAGGCATCACATCTCCTGACGGCCGTGTGCTTGGTAAGATGGGTCACAGTGAACGTGTCATCGGCAGCGACCTTGCCAAGAATATCGACGGAACAAAAGATCAGTTGATCTTTAAGAGCGGTGTTGAGTACTTTAAATAATCCGCAGCTTTGTAATTTGGTTGAATAGCTCATAAAAATATCCGGCGCCTGTCATCAGACGCCGGATATTTTACGTTCAGATCATAATTTTCTGACAGACGGGTTGAGTACTCGATTCAGTGTGCCGGTCTTTTTTAATGCGCCTACCAGGAAAACAGCGATGATCGTTCCGCCTGCACAGCTGACGAAGAATGGAAATACGTAGGAAAACAATGCAGATTCTTTTCCGAGGACAAAGACTGCGAGCGGCCAGGCAAGTATACCGCCCAGAATGCTGGTTCCGACCAGTTCTCCGAGGTAGGCAAGCACCAGTTTGTGTCCGCAGTACTGGTAGAGTATGCCGCCCAGCAGAGCCCCTGCCATGCTGCCCGGGAAGGCGAGCAGAGTTCCTGAACCCATCAGATTGCGGAGAAGGCTGGCACAGAAAGCCATCCCGACACTATACCATGGCCCGAGGAATACACCTGCCAGAATATTGCACAAATGCTGGATGGGGAAGCAGCGTGAAGCGCCGACTGGAATCGAAAAGGTGGAGGTAGCCACACAGACGGCGGTCAGGACGGCTGCAAGACAGAGTTTGCGGAGATGAAGGGAAGTTTTCATATGGATGACTCCTTTTTGATAAAATACAAAAACCGGGAAATGTGCCGCAAATGGGCAGGCATTTCCCGGAAAGAATCCAAAAGGAGCAAATGTCCCTGTTATTCTGCTAGAAAATCCCTACGTTGGCATTACCCAAATCAGGTTTCGGGTCGGAACGGCACTGCGTTCCCTCTCAGCCTCCGTGCGGAAGCTCCCCGTCTCATTTCCTGTTTTTTGTTTAGCTTATTATAGCACTTTTCAATCGGTTTTGCAAATCAGATCGCAATTAATCCCATCGTTTGCAGCACAAAAATCCATCCAAACACCGACAGCATCGAAAAAATACTGGTCATGACCACCAGTTGTCCGGCAAGTTCAGGGTCATGTTTGTAGGCTGCCGCCATTGTATAGGAATTAACGGCGGTAGGAGAGGCAAAGACGATCATTAAAGAAAGCAGGTTTGCATCTCTGAATCCAAGTGCTGCCGCAATTGGGACCATGATCAGCGGTGCAATGACGATTTTTCCGAGTACGCCCAGTGTCAGTGCGCCCGCATTTTTCCCGAGGGAATCAAAATGGAACGTTCCTCCCAGTACAACCAGGGCGAGCGGGGTTGCGATTGACGCCATATTGGACAGCCCGGTGTATACCGGCTGTGGAAAGACGATGCCGGAAAATTTGAAGATAAAAGCGAGTATTGCACCCCAGATCAGTGGATTTTTTGCAATGCCTTTCAGGACGGAAGAAAAACCATTTCTACTATTCGTAAAATATTCAAGTGTGAATACAGCAAGTATATTAAATAGTGGAACAACAATTGCTGCCAGCACCGACGCCACTGCCGCCCGTTCGCTGCCGTAGACGTTTGCAACTACCTGATAACCAAAGATGACAAAGTTGGAACGGAAGATCGACTGAATCAAAACCGCCTGCCGGCTTGCGGCGGTGACTGGCGTCCCGTCCCGTTGGGTTGAGCCGCTGCGCACAATCAGTGGAATGAGCAAAAAGGCTGCCAGAAAGATTGCAAGTGTGCCAAGTACGCCAAACAAAAAGACTCCCGGCTGGATTGCACTTTTCAGATCGGAATTATAGACGTTCATAAAAATCATCAGCGGCAGAAAGGTTTTAAAGCAGAAGGTGTTGCACCTCCGGCAAAAGTCTTCGCTGGCCAGCCGTGCGACCCGAAAGATGTAGCCGGCTGCCATGCACAGGATCAGCGGCAGGACAGCATTGATGCTGATATAAAAATTCTGGTACACATGAGTCCTCTCCCTTCACAGATAACACACTTTTATTATTATATCAGAATAAAGCACGAAAGAAAAGACTTTGACGTATCTGGCCGAAGGGATGTGAAAAAGTGCGAAAAAACTTTACCGGA
>DVLN01000070.1 GCA_018715465.1 Candidatus Faecivivens stercorigallinarum
TGCCGGACGGTTATGATAAACTATTGGAGAGTTACGGGATCCATTCTTATGTTTTCAATCCATTCATTCCGGTTTTGAATCTGCGGATGAACAATCGCGATCACCGTAAGATTTGTGTTATTGATGGCCACACCGGTTTTACTGGCGGCATCAACCTTGCCGATGAATACATCAACGTCCGCCAGCTGCATGGACACTGGAAGGACACCGCAATCATGCTCAAAGGGGATGCAGTCTGGAGCCTGACGGTGATGTTTTTGACGATGTGGGATTTTGTCCGGGGGGAAAGGAGCGATTTTGAGCTTTACCGCCCAGAGATCCATCAGTCGGTTCAGTATCCGCTGGATGGGTTGGTCCAGCCATTTACCGACAATCCGCTGGACAACGAACCCGTCGGGGAAAACGTCTATCTGAACATGATCAACCGTGCTCAAAAGTATGTTTATATTACCACTCCTTACCTGATTATCAGCAATGAGATGATGACCGCCCTGACCAATGCCGCTAAAAGTGGGGTGGATGTGCGGATTATCACCCCGCATATCCCGGACAAGTGGTATGTGCATATGGTATCACAGGCCCACTATTCCCAGCTGATTGAAGCAGGGGTGCGGATTTTTGAATATACGCCGGGTTTTATCCACGCCAAAAGTTTTGTAGCAGATGATCTGTACGCGGTCGTCGGGACGATCAATCTTGATTACCGGAGCTTGTATCTGCATTTTGAGTGCGCGACCTGGATGTATCGTTGTTCCTGCATATCAGATATCTGTGCTGACTTTAAGCGGACACAGCAGGTTTCCCAGGAAATCACGCTGGATGACTGTCGGGCAGTTCCGTTTGGTAAACGGCTGCTGCGCAATCTGCTGAAGGTCTTTGCACCGCTGATGTGATGGGAAATACGACGGCAGATCACAGTTTTTACAGTATAGGAAACCGGAGTCTGCCGCGTTTTTTGCCGGATATTTTTAGGGGTATATGGTCTTTCATCTGCCCCTTTTGTGCTTTTTGGGGAAAACTTGTGACAGATACTTGACCGGGCAGAGGAATGTTGGTATAATAGCTTTATATATGTGAATCTGAAAACAGGGTATTTCACGGTTGTTTGGGGCAGTTTTGTCTCTGTCTGACGGATAGCTGATTGAAAGATCCGCGTGTAAATGAGGAACGAATATGCAGTTTTCTGTATTGATGAGCATTTATAAAAACGAAAACCCCGGATATTTCCGTGACTGTATCCAGAGCCTGGTAACTCAGACGGTCCGCCCGGATGAGATTGTTCTTATTGAGGATGGCAGGCTGCCGGATGAGCTGGAAAGTATAGTCGGGGAGTTTGGCAGGCTCTGTCCGCAGCTCAAGGTCGTCCGGTTTGAACAGAACCGCGGGTTGGGGAAAGCACTGTCGGACGGGCTGACTCATTGCAGTTATCCGTTGGTTGCCCGGATGGATACCGATGATATCGCGTTTCCTGACCGGTTTGAGAAACAGCTGGCGGCTTTTGAGCGGGACCCGGAATTGACCCTTTGCGGGGGACAGGTGCTGGAGTTTTCCGGTTCGACCGACAATGTTCTGCGGAGAAAGATGGTGCCGGTCACCCATCAGGAAGTTTTGCGGTATGCGGCAACCCGTAATCCGTTCAATCATCCGTCGGTTATGTTCAAAAAGGATGCAGTTCTGTCGGCCGGTGGCTATCAGCATATGCCGGGCTTTGAGGACTATTACCTGTGGGCGCGGATGCTTGCGGCTGGTGCAAAGTGCTGCAATCTGCCGGACTTTATCCTGTATTTCCGAGCCGGTGAGGATGTCTATAAACGCCGGGGCGGCTGGAAATATATGAAATCGGCTGTGCATGCCCGCTGGGCGATTCATCAGACCGGTATCTCCGGTCTGGGTTCGTTTCTTTATGCCACTGCGGGGCAGATCGCTGTCAGCCTGCTGCCAAACGACGCACGCGGCCGGTTTTATCAGAAGGTGCTGCGGCGCTGAAATATGGAATGGCGATGCAGCAGATATCTCTTTCATGCTTGAACATGTGAGGCATGGTCAGAGTGCTGCCGCCAGATTGGAAGAAAACAGATGAATAAACAACTGATTCGCCGGATGACAGGTGTGCTGTCGCTTTTCAACCGGCTGCTGCCAAAAGACAGAAAAAAGATTGTATTTTACAGCAATATGGGATTCCGGGACAATGTCCGTGCGGTGTATGATGAACTGCTGCGGCACCCGGAGATGAAAAACTATCAGATTATCTGCGCGGTCAACGATTGGGCACTGTGGGAAGGGAAAGAACACCCGGATAATGTCCGGTTTGTTTCCAACCTTGGTGGCGTTTTTCATTTTGTGACCGGACGGTATTTCTTTTACTCGTTCGGGAAATACCCGATCAAGCCGTCAAAACGGCAGATGGTGGTCAATGTCTGGCATGGTTCGCCGCTGAAAAAGATTGGCAATTATGAGTCGGATGAAGACCAGAACTTTTTTACGCTGGTACTGGCCGCGTCTGACTTTTTTGTACCGATTATGCAAAAGGCATTTTCCTGCAAACGGGAACAGGTTGTCGTCTGCGGACATCCCCGCAATGACGCGATGTTCTATCCCGGTGACCCTCTTGGGACGCTGGGAATCGGGGGAAAGTACAGCCGGCTGATTTTATGGCTGCCGACCTTCCGACAGTCAGCTTTTCTCGGAGACAATGATACCGAGGCGAAAGAGGGAACCGGGCTGCCGATCCTCAGCCGCCGGATAGATATGAAGGCGGTCAATGATCTGCTGGTGAGGGAGAATGCACTGCTGCTGGCAAAAATCCATCCGGCGCAGGATCTGTCACTGATCGACCGGGAAGGATTTTCCAATGTCCGTATCCTGACAAATGACGAGATGCAGCAGGCGGGCTGTGATTTATACAGTCTGCTGGGGGTATCGGACGGACTGATCACCGATTATTCTTCCGTCTTTTTTGATTATCTGCTGCTCAACCGGCCGATCGGATTTACAGTGGACGATATGGAGGAATACCGGCAGACCCGTGGATTTGTGGTGGACGACCCGTATCCATTGATGCCGGGACAGTTTATCCATACACCGGAAGAGTTTATCGGATTTCTCACTGGATTACTGGCGGGAGAAGATGCGTTTGCAGACCGCCGGGAACAGGTTGGCAGACTGGTCAACCAGTATCCGGGTGGTAAGGACGCTGAACGCTGCCTCAAAATCGCCGGCATACTGTAAGCGGCCGCCAAAGCCAAGCGAAAGAAAGGACTTAAATTCAATGCGAAAAGTTATCACATATGGCACCTTTGACCTGCTTCATTATGGTCATATCAACCTGCTGCGCCGTGCGCGGGCGCTGGGGGATTACCTGATCGTTGCGCTGTCGACGGACGAGTTTAACCGCGGCAAGGGCAAGGAATGCTATTTTAGCTATGAAGAACGCAAAGCGCTGGTCGAGTCAATCCGGTATGTTGATCTGGTGATACCCGAGACCTGTTGGGAACAGAAGATTGAGGATGTTAAGGAGTTCAAGGTGGATACCTTTGTCATGGGGGACGATTGGAAGGGCAAGTTTGATTTCCTGAAGGATTACTGCGAGGTCGTCTACCTTCCCCGCACGCCGGAAATTTCGACCACTAAGATCAAGCAGGATCTGTTCAGCCCCAAGGCGTGAGGAGGAAAACTGATGAATCCGAATGAGATGTATCCGGGTGCACTTGAACAACCCGGAACCCTGCCGTTTCCCGGGTATAGTGAGACGCCTGAGATGGAACAGGGAATGACCAAAACTCCTTACAACATTCCGCTTGGTGTGACCCAGGAGTCGCTTCCAGGCGCGATACCTGTGGGGGATATTGCTTCACTGTACGAAGAGAAAAAACAGCCTGGACGGGCGCTGAAGGTACTCACTGGTGTAATCGGGAGCGGGAATGGCGGAATGTCGACCTATGCGGTCAATCTGTTTTGTGCGATGCCGGTCAATGATTATGATGTGACTTTCCTTTCGACGGTTGAACATCCTTTCTATGAAAAGCAGATCAAGGATCATTATGGTAAGATCCGGGTGATCCCGTCCCGCAGCCGGCATCCTTTCCAGCATAAGCGTGAACTGGAAAAAGTATTTTCCGAACAGAAATACGATGTCTGCCATATTCATCTGTCAACTGCCAGCAACATTGAGCCGCTCAAGGCTGCAATCCGTGCGGGGGTCCGGGTGATTATTGCGCATGTCCATTCCTCCGGTGCGGAGGGCGGAAAGATTGCCCGGCTGCTGCACCGGCTTAATGTGCCGAAACTTGGCAGGATGCCGATTATCCGGCTGGCCTGTTCGACTGAAGCTGGGCGGTTCGGATATGCGGGCGGCAGTTTTGCGGTTGTTCCTAATGCGATTGATCTGGGACGTTTTTACTGGGAACCTGGGCGCCGCAACCGTTTCAGACGGTATTATGGTATTCCGCTGGACAGCTTTGTGCTGGGGCATGTCGGAAGGTTTGTTCCGGTCAAGAACCAGGGCTTTCTGCTTGAACTGCTGCAGTCGGTGAAAAAGCTGCGCCCCGATGCCAAGCTGCTGCTTTGCGGAGATGGGCCGAAGCTGGAGGAGATCAAGGCGAAAGCGGCCGAGATGGGCCTTGAAGGGGATGTCTTTTTCCCGGGTAATATCGTCAATCCGCAGGATGCTTACTGTGCGATGGATGTCATGGTTCTGCCGTCGCTGTTTGAAGGATTCCCGCTGACAGTTGCAGAGGCGTATGCCTGCGGACTGCCCTGTCTGGTTTCGGACAAGGTGACGCGGGAAGCTGGGTTTGGCGACGAGATCGCGTTTTTCTCCCTCGACGGGGATAAAGCCGAACTGGCGAAAAAAGCGCTGGAAATGGCGATCCCGGAGGAGCAGCGCCGCAGTTTCCATGAACGTCTGCGCGAGCTTGGATTCGACTGGAGCTCCCAGTCGGCCGAGATGCAGCGGCGTTATCATGGGGACGGTGAACCTGACAAAAAGGCAACTCCCGAAAGGAATGATGGATAAGAATGGAAAAATCGTTTGTCCGAAAGGCAATTGATACCCTTTTGGATCACAATCTTTACCGGCTGGTTGTACTGGTGATGGTCGTTGTCCGTACCTGTGCCTTTTTAAACCCGCTGAT
>DVLN01000071.1 GCA_018715465.1 Candidatus Faecivivens stercorigallinarum
ATTTTATCTATATAAAATCAAACAAAATAAACGGTTGTAAATCGTGCAATTCTTCTTGAAAAAAGGGCTGAAATCAAGTATAATATAAGAAAATAACTTAAAAATGACCATATTGGTCGATTTTGGACTGATTTGATTTGTAAGCGGCAGCTGCTCTTCAGACAAAGAAAAGGACGGAAAACGATATGAAAATACGCGACATCATAAATGCAAGGCCCGTTACAATTTCCTGCGAATTGTTTCCCCCAAAAAAAGACAGTGACTTTGCCGGCGTTCAGCAGGCGGCTCGAAAGATTGCCGGTCTGCATCCCGATTTTATCAGTATTACCTATGGAGCCAGCGGCGGTACCTCCAAAAACACCGTTGAGATTGCGTCGATGGTGCAAAAGGAGTGCGGTATTACTTCAATCGCACATCTGACCTGTTATTCCTCTACGCCTGACGAAGTCGATAAGGTGATCGACAAAATCAAGGAAAATGGAATCGAAAATATCCTGGCCCTGCGCGGTGACCCGCCCCGTGACACCTCTGTCCCGATTCCAGGACATTATAAACATGCGTATGAGCTGATTCGTCAGATCAGGCAGAAAGGGGATTTCTGCATCGGCGCAGCCTGCTACCCGGAGGGGCACGTCGAGTGTGCCAATCGTGATCTGGATCTGGATTATCTGAAAATGAAGGTGGATGAAGGCTGTGATTTTTTAACGACCCAGATGTTTTTCGATAACAATATTCTTTATCGTTTTTTATACCGCGCACTTGCCAAAGGAATCGACGTCCCGATTCTGGCCGGCATTATGCCGGTTATCAACGCGCGTCAGATTCAACGGTCGGTCCAGTTGTCAGGTACCGAGTTGCCCAACCGTTTTTGTGGCATTATTGATAAGTTTGGTTCAGACCCAGCCGCGATGAAACAGGCGGGTATTGCTTATGCGACCGAGCAGATTATTGACCTGATCGCCAACGGCGTCAAAGGAATCCATCTTTACACGATGAACCGGCCGGATATTGCTGAAGCGATTTTCCACAACCTGTCGTATATTCTGGGACGTGGAGAGAATGTTTGAGAATCTCAGCCGCCGGGAAATCTGGCGGTATCTTGGATATAAGGGCTGTCAGCCGAATGAGATCGTTTGCCGGGCGGTTGAAGAGATGATCGCACAGGTGGAGATTGTGGCAGCCCCACGACAGGTCAGCCGCCGGGTTACATGCAGTGTCGCAGATGAGATGGTGGAGTTGGGCGGCTGTCACGTCCACAGCCGATCGCTTGCAAAACACTTGCGGGGATGCAAAGAGGCTTTTTTGTTTGCTGCTACGCTGGGGACGGGGGTCGACCGGCTGTTGCAGCGGTACAACCGGCTGCAGGTCAGTCGTGCTGCGGTTTTGCAGGCGGTCTCTGCCGCGGCGGTAGAGGAGTGGTGCGATCTGTGCCAGAAACAGCTTGAGGACGGGCTGGTGCCCGGGCTGTATCTGCGTCCGCGTTACAGCCCGGGATATGGAGATCTGCCGCTGGAATTTCAGCGTCCGCTTTTGGAGTCGCTGGAAGCCGGTAAACGGATTGGAATTGAACTGACAGATACGCTGTTGATGACGCCAACCAAATCAGTTTCGGCGATTATCGGAATAACCAGCGATCAGAAAAGCTGTACAGTCCATCATTGCGCGGCCTGCTCCAAGGTCGATTGTCCTTTTCGGAAGGAATGAGGAGGGAAACGGATGAACTTTTTTGCTGAACTTGCCGGGAGCCGGATGCTCTTTTTTGATGGCGGGATGGGGACTCTTTTGCAGGATGCCGGCCTGAAACCGGGTGAACTGCCGGAAAGCTGGAACATATCCCACCCGGATACGGTTTTGTCTATCCACCAGCAGTATCTTGCAGCGGGAGCGGATTTCATCACCACCAATACCTTTGGTGCAAATGCCCTCAAATTGCATGGCAGTCCCTATACCGCACGTCAGCTGACCGAGGCCGGTGTCCAGCTGGCCCGTCAGGCTGTCGCGCAGTCAGGCAGGAAAGCTTTTGTCGCGCTGGATATCGGGCCGACCGGTAAACTGCTCAAACCGCTTGGCGACCTGGATTTTGAAGCGGCGGTAGATGCGTACAAAGAAATGGTGATGGCTGGTGTACAGGCAGGCGCCGACTGCTGCATCATCGAAACGATGAGCGATACCAGTGAAATGAAAGCAGCGGTACTGGCGGTAAAGGAAAGCTGTTCACTGCCGGTATTTGTCACAATGGTGTTTGATGAACGCGGACGGCTGCTGACTGGCGCTGATATTCCGGCTGCGGTCGCGCTGCTGGAAGGGTTGGGCGTCGATGCGATCGGGCTTAACTGTGGGTTTGGCCCGGAGCAGATGCTGCCGCTTGTGGATACACTGCAAAGCTGCTGTTCAATGCCGATACTCGTCAGCCCGAATGCTGGACTGCCGGTTGTTGTCAATGGACAGACGATGTATAATGTCGCACCGGATAAGTTTGCAGCTGTAATGGCGCAGATCGCAGAGAAAGGCGTCTGGATGGTCGGCGGATGCTGCGGTACGACACCAGCGCATATTGCAGCGGAGGTTGAAGCCTGCCGGAATATTATCCCGCGTCCGCTGCCGGAATATCATCGGACAGTCGTTTCGTCCGGTTCCTGCGCAGTCGTACTGGGGGAGAATCCGGTCGTAATTGGGGAGCGAATCAATCCGACCGGCAAAAAGCGGTTTAAACAGGCACTGCGGGAAGGGAATATCGACTATATCCTCAACGAAGGGGTGCATCAGCAGGACTGCGGCGCCGATATTTTGGATGTCAACGTCGGTCTGCCGGAAATCAATGAAGCGGAAATGATGCAGCGGGTAGTCAGCGAATTGCAGGGGATTATTGACCTGCCGTTGCAGATTGACACCACCAGTATGCAGGCAATGGAAGCAGCGCTGCGTATTTACAATGGAAAACCGATGATCAACTCGGTCAATGGCAAACAGGAGGTCATGCGGGAAGTTTTTCCGCTGGCCAAGAAGTATGGTGGTGTCGTTGTTGCGCTGACAATTGATGAGGCCGGTATCCCGGAAACGGCCGAAGGCCGGCTGGCGATCGCCGAAAAGATTGTCCGTACCGCTGAGCAGGAGTACGGCATTTCCCGGGAAAACCTGATTGTGGACGCATTGACGATGACGGTCAGTTCCAGTCCCGATGCGGCAGAGGTGACCCTCAAGGCATTGTCGCTGATTAAGCAGAAGCTGGGAGTCAAAACGATTTTGGGTGTTTCCAACGTTTCGTTTGGCCTGCCCAGACGAGAGATTATCAACAGCGCATTTTTCCTGCTGGCATTGCAGGCCGGACTGGATGCGGCAATTATCAATCCGGCCAGTGAACCGATGATGCAGTCGCTTTTTTCCTACCGGGTACTTGCCCAAAAGGATGCCCAGTGCAGCCAGTTTATTGAACGGTACTCTCAGACCACTTCCGCACCTGCTGCCACAGTAGCTGCCGCTTCGGGCATGACGCTGGAAGATGCAGTCCGCCGTGGACTAAAGGAAGAAACTGTCCAGCAGACCCGTGCAGCCCTTGAGACAGCTCAGCCGCTGGATATCATCAATGACCGGCTGATTCCAGCCCTTGATCTTGTTGGCAAAGGCTTTGAAAAAGGGACGATCTTTCTGCCGCAGCTGCTGATGAGTGCTGAAGCAGCAGGAGCCGCCTTTGATCTGCTCAAAGAGGTGATGGCAGCCTCGGGTACTGAACAGCAGAAACGCGGAAAAGTCGTCATTGCAACTGTTAAAGGCGATATCCATGATATCGGTAAGAATATAGTCCGTGTGCTGCTGGACAACTATGGATTTGAAGTTATTGATCTTGGCAAGGATGTTCCGCCGGAAAAAATCGTCGACACAGTCGTACGGGAAAATGTCCGGCTGGTGGGCCTGAGTGCACTGATGACGACGACTGTCCCGTCGATGGAAGAAACGATCCGTCAGCTACGGGCAGTGACTGATTGCAAGGTTATGGTCGGCGGTGCGGTCCTGACACAGGAATATGCTGATCAAATCGGCGCCGATTATTACGCACCCGATGCGATGAGCTCGGTCCATTACGCTTTGCAGATTTTATCGCCTGAACAGAACGACTGATGTTGAATAAGCCTTCTGCATTCTGGAAAATTCCTGATGCGGGAGGCTTGTGTTTTGTCACGTTCTGGAATATTTGCGGTCTAAAGATTGCTTTTTCAGGGGATATATGTTAAACTTAAATAGATATTGGGTCGCGGATATCGACCTGTTAAAAAACTCTGTTCAACTTATAAGGAGGATTCGTCATGGCCTATATTCAGGACGTTTTTCCGATTGTCCAGAAAAAGAACCTGGCAAAAAATATATTTGATCTGACCATCTCCTGCCCACAGATTGCCACAGAGGCTGTCCCTGGACAGTTTGTACATGTCAAAGCACCCGGTTTTCAGCTTAGAAGACCTATTTCCATCTGCGGGATTGACCGTGAAAAGGGAACGATTCGGATTGTATTCGAGATTCGCGGCGAAGGCACGGAAAAAATTGCTGCCCTCAACCCTGGTGAGCTGATTGATATTCTCGGTCCGCTCGGTCATGGCTATACGATCCTTTCGCCTGATGCAAAGGTGGTCGTCATCGGTGGTGGTATCGGTGTACCGCCTCTGCTCCAGACGGCGGCGGCATATGGCAAAAACGCAACGGCGATCATCGGTTTCCGTAACGCTGCAGCTGTTATTTTAAAAGAAGATTTTGAGAAAAACGGTGCCCGGGTGATTCTCTGTACAGATGATGGTACTGCTGGGGTACACGGCTTTGTCACGACGGCACTCGAGAAATTGCTGGAAGAGGAAAAGCCGGATCTGATCTGCGCTTGTGGCCCGACTCCGATGCTGAAAGGTGTTGCGGCAATGGCTGAAGATAAGGGCATTGCCTGCGAAATTTCTCTGGAAGAGAGAATGGCATGTGGTGTCGGTGCTTGCCTTGGATGCGCCTGCAAGACGGTGAAAAATGGCGTCGAAGGCTATTCTCATGTCTGTAAAGACGGCCCTGTATTCAACAGCAAGGAGGTTCGGTTCTGATGGCAGATCTGCGTGTAAAGGTTGCCGGCGTTTCCTTTAAAAATCCGGTCATTCCTGCGTCTGGTGCATTTGGTTTTGGACGGGAATATGAAAAGCTGTACCCGCTTTCCCGATTGGGCGGCATTTCCTGCAA
>DVLN01000072.1 GCA_018715465.1 Candidatus Faecivivens stercorigallinarum
ATGACTGGCGATACCCTGCGGGATGTATCCGAGCGTGAACTGTATGAGGCAATCAATATGGCAGTACCGGGTCTGATTCGGATGGAGGCCGACGAGCTGACCTACTGTCTGCATATTATGATCCGATACGAACTGGAAAAAGCATTTGTCAACGGGGAGATCACCGTCGACGAAATTCCCGCTCTGTGGAATCAGAAATACAAAGAGTACCTCGGCGTAGATGTTCCGAACGATACAAAGGGCTGCTTGCAGGATGTTCACTGGACTGGTTCTTATGGATATTTCCCCTCCTATGCACTCGGCAACGCTTACGGTGCGCAGATTCTTCATACCATGCAGAAAGATTTTGACGTATACGCCGCCGTTGCAGCTGGTGAACTAGACAAGGTGCTTGGGTGGCTGAAAGAGCATGTCTTCTCGATTGCTTCGATTACAACGCCGGATGAATGGATCCGTCAGATCACCGGCGAACCGCTCAATGTTTCTTACTATCTTGATTATCTGGAAGACAAGTTTACAAAATTGTATCAGCTCTCCTGAGCAGATTCATTTATAAAATCTGGACATTTTGTTACTTGATCAGGACAACTATACCGCATTCCGCGAAAAAGCCTTGAAAAGCTTTCCGGGATGCGGTATAATAATGATAGTATTTGTGCACGGGCACGCTTCCGGTCTCAATTTCTGCTGCCGCCTCGAAACCAGCAGCCTGCGGCCGAAAAACAAACGCGAAAATCAACGACCGACAAGGAGGACTGTCATGAAAAAACTGTATTATGGTGTTGCCTATTATGATGAATATATGCCCTGTGACCGTTTAGACGAAGATATCCGTATGATGAAGGAAGCGGGAATTAACGTCGTCCGTATCGCAGAATCGACCTGGTCGACAATGGAACCCCGTCCCGGTTATTTTGATTATTCCCACATTGACCGGGTACTGGATGCAATGTATAAAGCCGGTATCGACGTCATTATCGGTACGCCAACCTATGCGATCCCCTCCTGGCTGGAAAAGATGCACCCGGAAGTGCTCGCAGAAACCAGACAAGGCCGCCGTCCCTATGGTGCCCGGCAGATCATGGACATCACTTCGCCTGCCTACCTGTTTTACGGCGAACGGGTCATCCGCAAGCTGATGGAGCATGTCTCGGACCATCCGGCAGTTATCGGCTACCAGATCGACAACGAGACCAAATATTACGGTACCGCGGGCAACAATGTCCAACGGATGTTTGTCCGATATCTGCGGGACAAGTTCGGTACGACCGATGCTTTAAACGCGGCGTTCGGGTTCGATTACTGGAGCAACCGGGTGGATGCATGGGAGGACGTCCCGGATGTAAGGGGCACCATCAACGGCAGCTTCGGCGCGGAATTCGAGAAGTTCCAGCGCGGGCTGGTCACCGATTACCTTGCCTGGCAGGCGTCGATTGTCCGGGAATACGCCCGTCCTGACCAGTTTGTCACCCATAACCTGGATTTCAACTGGACCGGATACTCCAACGGCATCCAGTCAGAAGTCGACCACGACCGGGTCGCGGAATGTTTGGATATTGCCGGATGCGACATCTACCATCCGACACAGGCGAATCTGACCGGTATAGAGATCGCGCAGTCGGGCGACCAGACCCGCAGCCTGAAAAACGCGCCCTATCTGGTGCTGGAAACGGAAGCGCAGGGCTTCCCGTCCTGGACGCCGTTCCCAGGACAGCTGCGGTTACAGGCAATCAGCCATCTGGCATCCGGTGCCGAGATGGTCGAATACTGGCACTGGCATTCCATCCATAACTCGATGGAAACCTATTGGAAAGGTCTTTTGTCCCACGACTTCAAGCCCTCTGCGGTCTACCAGGAAGCCAAAACAGTCGGCAAGGAATTTGCCAAGCTGTCCGGTGCTCTGAACGGCCTGCACAAGGAAAACAAGGTCGCAATTCTGGTCAGCAATATTGCGCTGACTTCGCTGAAATACTTCCCGATCAGCGGCGGCATGTTCGGCGGAAACATCGACTATAACAGCGTTGTCCGCTGGATGTACCAGACCCTCTACCATATGAACGTTGGCGTCGACTTTATCTATGCCGATTCGCTCCCGGAAGGCGCTGACCTCTCAAAATACAGCCTGATCTGCATCCCGGCACTGTATGCGGCTCCTGAAAGCCTGCTCAGAACACTGCTGTCGTATGAAGAAAAGGGCGGCACCCTGCTGGCCACTTTCAAGACCGCTTTTGCGGATGAAAACATCAAGGTCTACCATGATGAAGCGCCCCATATCCTCTCTCAGGCTTTCGGGCTGTCCTACTCGCAGTTTACCGTTCCTGAAAATGTCACACTGGACGGCATCGGCGGCGGTGAAGCGGCCATCAACTGGATGGAACTGCTGATTCCTGAAAACGGTACCGAAATCCTTTCCCGTTATGACCATCCCTACTGGAAGGCATACGCTGCCGTTACCCGGGCAAGCTATGGAAACGGTAAGGGTTATTACATCGGCTGCCATGCCGGTGAAAAGGTGCTCTCGGCACTGATGACCGAGGCACTCAAAACTGCCGGTGTCGATACACCTTTTGCCGGAAGCCCTGTTACCGTCCGCCAGTCGGTCGACAGCGAAGGCAGAAAAGTGACCTTCCTTCTCAACTATTCGATGCAGCCGGTCGATGTTACCGTTCCGGCATCGGTCAATCTGCTGACAGATGAACAGTACCCGGATGGTGCAGGCGTCACCCTTCCCGACTGGGGATACCTGATTATCCGCGAAGTACGGTAATCTACAAATTATCTGCATAAAATCAGGCCTGCTGCAAAACAGAAATTGCAGCAGGCTGTTTGATTATGCTAACAGATTATTCAGCAGCGACCGTCGTCTGATTGCCGGTGTCGATATAGAAATATTCCACTTCGGTATAGGTCGGAATATCCTCTTCATGAAACAGGTCGTAGGGCATATGGAGGGAACACAAGAAGCTGTAATCGTCAAACCAGAACAGTACCGTATAATCCATCTGCCAGCGACGAGTATAATAGACACCCGGATACAGTTCGCTTTCTTTCGGGTGGTAGAGCTGGAACAGCTGCTTACTCAGCTGTTCATTT
>DVLN01000073.1 GCA_018715465.1 Candidatus Faecivivens stercorigallinarum
TACCATGTTCTTTCGCGGCAAAAAACGACCGGCCCCCGACAAAATCGTCTATGACCCATCCGCAATGTCCCCCGCCATCCGCGCCAGCATCTGTACCGGCGAACAGACGGCCGGTTTTATCAGCCGGGAAACCGGAGCCTTTACCGGCGTCATGCTGATCAATTCCCCCGAGGACAGAAAAAGGTTCTGCAAAGAGTTCGGCATCAAGGACATAGATATTAAAATCATTTATTGAATACTATCACCAATAAACCAGCCCGTTTTCAGCTTTTCACCGAAAACGGGCTGTTCTTTTTCAGGCTCCGCGCCTGTCCCTGCTCCACATCCATCCAAAATAAGCCACACAAATGACAATCGAGATCAGCGAAGCGGCTGGGGCTGCAATCCCCATCGGGGTCAGGCTCCCCGAAGTGACCCGGCTCATCAGCCAGGTTACCGGGATTCTGACCGCAAAGGTCGCAACCATCGAATGGGCAAAGCAGACAATCGACCGGCGTCTCGCATTCAGGTAAGCATTCATGCAAAATACAAAGCTGACCAGTATGCAGTCAATCGAATAGGTACGGACATATTCCGCCCCTGACTGGATAACCGCCGGGTCACCCGTAAAGATACCGACCAGCAGATCGGGGACCAGCTGGCTGAGCAGGCAGATGACGCATCCGCAGACCAGTGAAAAGATAATTCCCCACTTCATCGAACTGCGGGCGCGGTCCTCCCGCCCGGCGCCGATATTCTGGGAAGCCATCGTCGCAACTGCCGACGAAAACGCGCCCGGCACCAGAAATGCAAACCCCATCAGCTTTTCGACAACACCAACTGCCGCCGATGCAATAACACCCAGCGTGTTGATGATCGCCGAGATCGCCAGAAACGAAACATTGACCAGCACGTCCTGCAAGGCGAGCGGGACGCCGACCTGCAAAATTGCGGTCAGTTCCTTTTTCCGCGGAGCAAAATCGTTCCGATGCATCGCAACCTGAAACCCGCCTCGCAGCATATGCGTCAATGCACAGATGAAAGACACCGCCTGTGCGGCAACCGTCGCGACCGCCGCACCTGCTGCCCCCAGCTTAAAATAACCCGTCAGCAGAAAATCCAGTACAATATTGACCACGCAGGCAATCAAAATGAAAATGACCGGTGTCTTCGAGTCCCCCAGTCCGCGATAGATACTGCTGACCGCGTTATACCCGACGATAAACGGCAGGCCCGCACAGCAGATAAAGACATACTGCCTTGCATACGCCACCGCTTCGGCAGGTGTCATCATCACCGCAACCATCCCATTTGTCCCCAGCAGCATGACCGGCGTCAGAAATACCGCGATCGCGATAAACAAAAAGGTCAGGTTGCCGACAGCCCGTGCGACGCCCGGCTGGTTGTTTTCGCCAATCCTCCGTCCAATCAGCACCGTTCCGCCCATCGAAATCCCCTGTACCAGAGCCGTCACCGTCATCATCAGCTGGGAACCAATCGAAACCGCCGATACCGCTGCTGAATCCGCATACTGCCCGACGACAAACAAGTCGACCGCCCCATAGATCGCCTGTAGGAAGCTGGCCGCCATAAAGGGCAGCGCAAACTGCAAAAGTGCCGGGGCAATCTTCCCGGTAACCAACCTGTTTTCCTTTTCCGTCATGCAAATTTCCGTCCTTTCTGCTGTTGTTTCCGTCGGTATCCAAAAAAGCCGGACAAGACAACGGGACTCTCACCCGCCATCTTATCCGGCTTTGTCATATCTCAAAATGTATGGATGCCTCCGATGAATAGTTTTATTCTATCAAAATCCGCCCATATTGTCAAGCATTTCATCTGCTCTCAACTTTGCGAGATCTTCCGGCGTATTGACGTTAAAATGCACTGTCTCAAATCCGGTTCCGGCAAGCGGAATGACCCGAACCGGCACCCGCTCCATCAGTCCCATCAGCCGCCGCTCTCCATTTTGGAGCATCTGACCGATTGCGTTATAGCAGTCCCGGTGATAGACAGCACCGAGCGGCTGAAGCCGCCCATCCGGTGTCTGGCTGATGGTCAGCCCCTCCCCCGCCCGCTCCATCATAAAACGAACGAACGCTTCGGTAACCAGCGGGGTATCACAGGCCGCGACAAACAGCGCGTCACATCGGGTAACGGATAACCCGGCATAGATTCCGCCCAACGGCCCGCATCCGGCAAACGCTTCATAAACGGAACGAAAACTGCTTTTTCCCGTGCCTGCGTACAGTTTTTCCGGCAGAAAGTCCATCGCTTCTTCTACCCGCTGCAAAAAACTTTTGCCGTCCAGCAGCAGACATCCTTTATCTATACCGCCCATTCTGCGGCTTTTTCCGCCGCCCAAAATCAACCCGCCGCAGTTACAAACCAGCATCTGACGTTCCCTCAATTTCCACCAGAATCGAATGCTGGGTATTGCCATGGGAGAGCGGGGTCGGATGGCTGGAGGTCAGGACGTTGATCGAACCGCCCCGGTCCCGGCCTTTCCGGTCGGGCGCATACCAGGCCCCCTGTGAGATCGCCGCCCCTCCTCTTACAATCCGGTCGGTAATCTTCACCGGCAGCAATGTTTCCCCGCGGTCATTATAAACACGAACGGTCATTCCGTCTGCCAGCCCGCGTGCCTTCGCGTCCTCCGGGTGCATCCAGACGCACTGCGGATCAAGCGCGGCAAGGGCAGGGTTTTTGTCATGCACCGAATGGCAGCGGCGCTTGGTGTGCCAGCCGATCAGCTGGAGCGGATAACGGGCAATCGCCGGGTCGGCGATTCCCTCCCGGCCGGGGATGAAGTTTGGCAGCGGCGAAACATACTCGGAAAATGTCCCATCATAAATTTTCCGGGAAAAAATCTCAATCCGCCCGCTTTCGGTCGGGAAAGGATGGGCAACCGGGTCAGCCGCTTCCTCTGCAAAAGCCACATAAGGCGGCAGCGGTTTATAGCGGTAAACGCCGTTTGGCTTGGCTTCATCGTAGGGCGGCAGTTCCGGTTCCTGTCGGCGCAGTTCCTCATAGATTGCCCGGAGCCACTCATCCGTCGTCCGGCCGAGGGAAAATGCTTCGTACAATCCCAGTTTTTTTGCGACCTCGCACAGCCAGTCATATTCAAACCTGCTCTCCCCGACCGGCTTGCAGACCGGATTGATAAACCCGATGAAATCCCCTGCCATCCAGGGCGTCACCAGATTATCCCCTTCAAACAGACTGGTCCCGGGCAGCAAGATATCGGCAAACTTCGCGCTCGCCGTCATAAACAGGTCACTGACGACGATAAATTCGACCTTGCTCTCGTCCTGCAAAATACGGGCGGTTTCATTGATATTTCCGTGCTGGTTGATTAGCGCGTTGCCGCCGAGGTTCAGAATCATTTTGATCGAACCGGGCAGATGTACCTCCGGGCTGCGTTTTCCTTCAAAGGTCACCCCGTCCAGCCCGGTCATCTTTTCGCCGCAGTCAGCCGCCCTGCTCCAGCTGAAAACCGGAATCTCATACTTGCAGGGATTTTCCACCCGCGGCAGATGTGGCTGTTCATGCCGCTGGATGTATCCCGGCCCGCCTGCCCAGCCGCCGCTTATCCCGACATTCCCGGTCAGCGCCGCCAGCATGATGCCGCCGCGAGTGACCTGTTCGCCGTTTTCCTGCCGCTGGGGACCGTACCCCTGAATCAGCGCGGCAGGGCGTGCGGATGCGTACCGTTCCGCCAGCCGGATAATGGTTTCTTCGGGAATGCCGGTGATCGCAGATGCCCATGCAGGCGTTTTTTCGACTCCATCCCTTGTCCCCATCAGGTAGTCAAAATAACAAAGGGTGGGATCTACTCCGTCCGGCATATGCTCCCGGTCAAACCCGAATGTGCACCGGCTGACAAAATCCCGGTCGTACAGCTCGCGGGTATAAATCCACCAGGCCATTCCGTCCGACAGAGCAGCATCTGTCCCGGGACGTATCCCAATCCATTCGGCATCCAGTTTCAATGCGGTATCATTTTTGCGCGGGTCGATGACAACAATCGGAATTCCCTTTTCTTTGGCCTTTTTGAGCCAGAACATCTGCCCGTCAAACACCGTCTCCGCCGGATTATGCCCCCAGAGGATAATCAGCTTTGCGTTCAGCAGGGTATCATAGCTCGAACCGGTCATATTGGTGCCGTACATATACGGCGTTACATAGGAAACACAAGCGGTCGAGTAGGAATTATAAAAATCCAGAAATCCGCCGTCCAATGCCAGCAGCCGTTTTGCCAGTCCCGGTCCACGGAAAACAGCCGACGAACCGGTCGCATAATGAACATACCGGGAGGCCGGGCCATACTGGTCGCGGATACGGACCCATTCGGAAGCGATGGTGTCGACCGCTTCTTCCCAGCTGATCGGGACAAACTTCCCCTCGCCGCGTTTTCCCACCCGTTTCATTGGGGTAGTCAGCCGGTCGCGGAAAAAGGTCTGATGATAATGGATTCCACGTGCGCAGGCGGTCAGCGGCGTCTCGGCAGCATGAGGGTCGGCTGGTTCGGTTGAGATCCGTCTGATCTGACCGTCCTGTACATGCAGGTGCAGCAGACACCGGCCGCCGCAGTTACCCATCCCCATAGTATGAATGATCTGTTCTTTTTCCATCGCGCATCCTCCCGCCGGTATGATTGATCTGGCATTATGATACCATAACTGTCAAAGCGGCGCAAGCCGTCACACACAAAACGCGCCGCGGTTTATTCCCACGGCGCGCCAGTATACGTTTATGACAGGGCAGCAATCAACGGCATTTTGCCAGCAGTTCTTCCCATTTTTTATCGACATATTTCTGTGCTTCTTCGATGGTCCACTCATTACCCGGCTTGAAGCAGTGTTTAAACCGTCCCTGCAGCCGCATGAATTCCTCGACCGGCAGCTTCTGCTTCGGCTCATAGGTCAGCTTCCAGACGCCGTTCTCCACCTCATACAGCGGCCAAACACAGGTCTCAACCGCCATCTTGCAGATCTTCGCGAAATCCGACGCGTCATACTGCCAGCCGCGCGGACAGGGCGACAGAACGTTGACAAAAGCAGGCCCTTCGGTATAGATCGCCTTGTGTGCCTTTTCATGAAAATCCTTCATGTTGCCGATAAAGGTGGTCTGGGCTGCATAAGGAATGCCATGTGCAACCATAACCTGCGTCAGGTCCTTTTTGTTCTGTACCTTACCGGTCGAACAGGTCCCGGAAGGGGTGGTCGTCGCATTGGCAAAACGGGGAGTCGAGGAAGAACGCTGGATACCGGTGTTCATGTACGCCTCATTGTCGTAGCAGAAGTAGGTATAGTCATGTCCTCTCTCCATCGCACCCGAAAGCGACTGCAAACCGATATCATAGGTACCGCCGTCGCCGCCGATTGCTAGCACCTTGATCTTCTCATCCGCAGCGATTTTGCCGCGTTTTTTCAGCACCTTGATCGCCGTCTCAACGCCGCCCGCAACTGCCGATGTATTCTCAAACGCAACGTGGATATAGGAATCATTCCACGCGGTAAACGGATACAGGAAAGACGAAACCTCCAGGCAGGAAGTCGCGTTGCAGATAACCGCCCTGTCCTCCGGGTCAACCGCCCGCAGCATCGCACGTGCCGTAATGCCGGCACCGCAGCCAGCGCAAAGACGGTGTCCGCTGGCAAACCGTTCGGGTTTGGCCAGCTCCTGTTTCAGATTATAGCCCATTGTCAGTTCCTCCTTTACACCGTCGGTTCGCGCAGATCGCGCTGACCCATATGGTTGTATACCGGGCCGCGTTCTCCCGTCTCCGCCATCTTCAGCAGCCGGGCATATACCCGTCCGATATCTTCTGTTGCACAGTCGCGTCCGCCCAGTCCGTAGACAACATCAATCATCATCGGACGCTTTTCCAGATCATAGCAGGCGCTTCTGACCTCATAAAACAGCGGGCCGCCGTCCGCTGCGAAACCTTCCGACTTATCCATTACAGCGACCGCCTTGACATCTGCCAACGCCGCAGCCAGTTCCTCCGCCGGGAAGGGCCGGAAAACACGGACCTTGATCATACCGACCTTTTTGCCCTCGGCACGCAGTGCGTCGACTTCCGCCCGTGCGGTACCGGCAGTCGAGCCGATCACGACGATTGCGACTTCGGCGTCTTCCATCTGATATTCTTCAAAAAAGCTGTATTTTCTGCCGGTCATCTTTTCAA
>DVLN01000074.1 GCA_018715465.1 Candidatus Faecivivens stercorigallinarum
ATACTCACAAACGTGGGAACTTGTCCTATAAATTGGAGGTAACAGTCTATGTCAGAAAAATGCAAATCTGAAAAAAACAAAAAAGACAAACCGCGCTGCGGCTGCAAATCCAAAAAAGCACCTGTCAGTCCGACCGACCCCAACGGCAGCTACACCGGACGTCCACTTGACAAACTTGAAATTCCTGTTCAGGATGTCGACGATCTCTAACCATATCTGATCACCTGCCTGCCGTCAATATAACCTGTAAACAGACAGTAGGCAGGTGATACCCTGTGATTGACAGCAAATGTTTGGTATTGTATAATGTAAATAGAATTGATGGCAATAAATGTAATTTACTGTAATTTTAGGAAAGGATTGTACATACCATGAATCGCTTTAAAACAAACGCCGCCCGTGTCGCCCTTGCAAAGGAAATCGCGGGTGAAAGCATGATCCTGCTCAAAAACGACGGTCTTCTCCCTCTTGCACCGGGTTCGACCGCCGCAGTCTTTGGAAAAGGACAGATCTCTCTTTATATCGGAGGTTCCGGCTCCGGCGCTTCTTCGGCAAAAAACGCAGCCAAGCTGGTGGATACCCTCAAGGCAGACGGACTGAAACTGATCCCTTCCCTTGAACAGTTTTATCTTGCCCAGTTCGACCCCGAAAAAGAAGAACGGGAACGGAAAGAACTGTTTGCAAAATTCGGCAGTCTGGTTGCATCCGGCGCAATTTACGAATGGTTTGGCACCTATACGCCGCCAGAAGAAGAACAGGAAATCCCACCCGAACTGCTTACGGACGCGGTTCAGGCAACCGATACCGCCATTCTGCTGCTCAGCCGGAGCGCAGGCGGTGAAGAATGCGACCGACATCTGGAAAATGACTATCTGCTGCTGGACAGTGAAAAACGGCTGATTCAGACGGTCACTTCTTCCTTTAATAATGTCGTTCTGGTCATGAACACCGTTGGCGCGGTCGATCTCTCATGGACGGATAATTACCCTTCCATCCGCTCAATTCTTTATGTCCCGTCCCCCGGCGAACAGGGTGCCAATGCGCTGGCTGATATTTTGACGGGACGGCTGTCCCCCTCCGGCAAGCTATCGTCCACCATTGTCCGCAGATATGAGGATCACCCTGCTTCGGCTCATTTCAGCTTTGACAAAGCGCACCCAGAGAACATCCTGACCTATGCGTCCTACGGCCTTGACGCCGCCGCCAATGGCAGTGTGGGTTATCAGATCAGTCCGGTCAGCGTTTATGCCGAGGGAATCTATGCAGGTTACCGGTATTTTGACAGTTATTCGATCCAGCCACTCTATCCATTTGGGTTCGGGCTGTCCTATACCACCTTTGCTATCGACGGGCTGGATACCGCAGTTGAAGACAAAAATCTTGTCGTAACTGCAACCGTCACCAATACTGGTCGTTTCACCGGCAAGGAGGTCGTTCAGGTATATCTCTCCGCACCTGCCGGAAAACTGGACCAGCCCTACCAGCAGCTGAAAGGTTATGCAAAAACTGCGGCGCTGACCCCAGGTCAATCCGAAACAGTGAAGGTAGTTATTCCAACCTGGCTGCTCGCTTCTTACGATGAGTCGACCGCTCGGTACATCCTCGAAGCCGGTGAATATATCGTCCGCGTCGGTAATTCCTCCCGGAATACCCATGTCGCCGGCAAACTGGCTGTTGGCGAAGAACTGATCACCGCCCAATATACCAACATCCTTCCGATTCTTCCCCAAAACCGCGAAAAGCTCTCCTTCTGTCATGGAGAAAAGGCGGTACATATCTGCTATCCCGGTGAAGATGAAGAAATCGCATCCGCTAAAACCGTCCCGCTCTCTATAGAAAATGTTCTCCTGTTTACCGAAAATCTTAGGAAAATGCCCGCGCTGCACACAATAGAACATGCCGACCTCAAAGACGCCAGAGAGCACCGGGTTTCCCTCTATGATTTTGTCAACCAGATGACCGATGACGAACTTGCCGCCATGTGCGTCGGCTACGGTCCCGGACTTCCCTTCGGTGGCGGACGCGGTACGCCTGCAACCATCCAGGGCCCTGACGGCAATGACCTGACCACCGGTGACCATCCCAGAGGCAATCCCGGCTATACCAACCCCGCAATCCAGCGGCTGGGCATCCACTCCGCCTGGTACAAGGACGGTCCTGCCGGCGTCGGAATGGTTTCCTGGCCGACCGGAACGGCTGTCGCCTGCACCTTTAACACTGACCTCGCCTATGCTTTTGGCGAAGCTGCCGGTGCTGAAGCGGATGAAATGCAGGTCGACTCCTGGCTCGCGCCTGCTGCCAACATCCAGCGTGCGCTGCTGGGCGGACGCAATTTCGAATATTTTTCAGAAGACCCGATCGTCAGTGGGATCTGTGGCACTGCGATTGTCCGCGGATGTGAGGAAAACAACCGTGCAACCTGCTGTCCCAAACACTTTGCACTGAATGAACAGGAGACCTACCGCCGCGGCAAGACCATCCACAGTATCGACGCGGTCAACTCGATCGTCGAAGAACGTGCCGCGCGGGAAATCTATCTGCGGCCATTTGAAATGATCGTCCGCGGAAGTCATGTCCGCACCTTTATGTCTTCCTTCAACCGGATCAATGGTACTTTCGCAGGTGGCAGCTATGACCTGTGCACCCGTCTGCTTCGCGGTGAATGGGGATTTGAAGGGGTTGTCGTCACCGACTGGGGCGATATGGACATCGTGGTCGACGGCGGCGATGCGGTCCATGCCGGTAATGACGTCGTGATGCCCGGCGGTCCGCCCGTCATCGCCCAGATTCAAAAAGCACTGAAAGAAGGCAGATGTTCCCGTGCGGATATGATCGAGGCAGTCGTCAACCTGATGCGGTTTGTAATGGTTTCCCGCTCCCAGACCGACGCTGAATAATTGGAACAATAAAAAGACGGATAAGAAAAACGGTTCCCTGCCTAAAACAGAGAACCGTTTTTTCTTATCCCAGTGCGACGTCCAGCAGCATCATGATCAGAAAGCCGCCCATTACCGACAGCGTCCCGCAGTCGGCATGAACATCCAGATGTGCCTGTGGAATCAGCTCCTCAACGACGACATACAGCATCGCGCCTGCCGCAAACGCCAGCAAAAAAGGCATCAATGGCTCAATCAGCCCATAACAGAGCACGACCAGTATCCCGAACAGCGGCTCGACAATCCCGGAAATGACACCGCGTCCAAAAGCCTTGCATCGGCTCATTCCCTCCTGCCGCATCGGCAGGGAAACAGCCGCGCCTTCGGGAAAATTCTGAATCCCGATACCCATAGCCAGCGCAATCGCACCGGAAAAATCGCCCTCCTGTGCCGCCATCGCAAATGCAAGGCCAACCGCCATCCCTTCCGGGATGTTGTGCAGTGTTACAGCCAAAA
The DNA here is from genome assembly GCA_018715465.1 of Candidatus Faecivivens stercorigallinarum. Taxonomy (GTDB): domain Bacteria; phylum Bacillota; class Clostridia; order Oscillospirales; family Ruminococcaceae; genus Faecivivens; species Faecivivens stercorigallinarum. The sequence goes on from DVLN01000074.1 coordinate 3,393, forward strand.
ACAGCAGCGTCGTTCGTTTCCACCTGGCATTCAATCCTTCCGGTGCGCCGGTATCCGGGTGCAGATGCGGAATCAGCCGGTCCAGCCCCATCAGAAACAGAACGCCTGACGCAAGACCGCTCCCCGCAACCAGCGCAGGCGGCAGAGCACCGCCTTCTGCCCGTTCGATTGCAGGCAGCAGCAGGCTCCATACCGATGCTGCCATCATTACACCAGCCGCGAATCCCAGAAAACCGCGCTGTATCCCCATCTTTACCGTCGCACCAAAGAACAGCACTGTCGCCGCCCCCAGTGAGGTCATCATAAATGTAAAGCCGGTACCCCCGGCCGCCCAGAGTAAAGCCTCTATCATAAATGTCACAACCTTTCCCCCTCAGGGTATGCGGGAAAGGCTTATAAGGTTCAGATAGCGGCAGCAGAAAAATTGTTTACACTCCAAGCAGCCGGGCTGCATTCTCACCGGCAATCAGTTCTTTTTCACGGTCGGTCAGCGGCAGCGAATCAAGATACGCCAGTGCGTCAGCAGTCGTCGTCCATGGCATATCTGACCCCAGCAGGATATTTTCCACCCCGTTTTTGCGGATAATCCGGGCTGCCTGTTCCGGGTCCAGCCCTTCGCTGACCAGCGCGGTATCCATCATCATTCCTTTGCCAGTCAGCAGCTCCTCCGCTGCGTCCCAATCGTACAGACCGCCCAAATGTCCCAAAATCAGCCGCAGTTTCGGAAAAGCAGCATGAATTTTCAGAATCTGGGCAGGACTTGCATGGGAATGATCAGGGGAAAAAGGGTCAAACCCTGTGTGAATCAAACAGGGAAAATCCAGCTGGGAGATCAGGTCATATACCGGGTACATCCGGTAATCGTCCATCTCTATTCCCTGTTCATCATGGTGCAGTTTAATACCAGGAATACCTGCTTCGTGCAGCCGCTCCAACTCCTCCAGCGAGTCACTCGCCATCCCGTGTACACTGCCAAATGCAAAAGCGTCTGGAAGGGCGTTGACTTTGAGCGCAAACTGGTTGACATTATACTGATGGCGGGGACGGGTCGCAACGCTCAGCTGAACAAAATAATCTGCGCCAGCCTTATGCACCATCGACCGCAGGCCTTCCAGCGTCCCGTCATATTTCAGGTCTATCCCCTGTGTCTGTGGATAGAGCGACGATGCACTGATCATCGCGTCGAGTGCGTGGGCAGCGACTGCGTCAGGAAAACAGTGGGTGTGAAAATCAATAATCATGGATACAACTTCCCTTTCTTTCTCTGTATCTTGATTTTCTTTACTACCTGAAAAGGCGGCTCTGTCAGTAAGACAGAGCCGTCCGGGTTACATAATCTTATTTGGTGCCGTAGATTCGGTCGCCGCAGTCACCCAGGCCGGGTACAATATAGCCTTCCTCATTCAGGCCCTTATCAATTGTACCGACAAACAACTGAACGTCCGGGTGTGCTTTAGTGAACGCTTCGATACCTTCCGGGCAGGCAATAATACACAGCTGCTTGATATTCTTGCAGCCGGCTTTTTTCAGAATATTGACCGCACCAATCGCAGAACCGCCTGTCGCCAGCATCGGGTCAAGAACATAAACATCCCGTCGGGCAATGTCGGTCGGCAGCTTGCAATAGTACTGCTCAGGAACCAGCGTCTCCGGGTCACGATACATGCCGATATGTCCAACCTTGGCAGCCGGAATCAGTTCGATCATACCTTCCAGCATCCCCATACCTGCACGGAGAATCGGAACAAAGGCGATCTTGACATTGTTGAGTACTTCACTGTTCGCGGTGCCAATCGGGGTATCAATCGAAACCTGTTTAACCGGCAGGTCACGGGTTGCTTCATAGCACATCAGCATTGCAATCTCTGAAACCAGCTCCCGGAATTCCTTGGAAGAGGTATTGGAATCGCGCAGCAGCGAAATTTTATGTTTAATCAGCGGATGATCCATCGTTTTTACGTTTGCCATAATCGTTCAACCTTTCTGGTAGCGTTTATATCTGATCGGTCGGGGAATCCGTTCAACGGGCGTTTTCCCGGCGTTCGATCTCAGTCAGTTTATCAATTCTCTTCTGGTGACGTCCGCCTTCAAATGGCGTATCCAAAAACAGATCGACCAGCTCACAGGCAAGACCTGCTCCAACGACTCTGCCACCCAGACAAAGAGCGTTGGCATCGTTGTGCGCACGGGTAAACTTAGCCGAAAAAGCGTCGCTGCAAGCGCAGGCTCGGATACCGTTGACCTTATTGGCCGCCATCGAAATGCCAATGCCGGTCCCACAGAAGAGAAGCGCACGTTCACATTCCCCACTGACGACCGCATCACAGGCCGGCAGCGCCATATCCGGGTAATCACAGGATGACTCGTCATAACAGCCAAAATCTTTATACGCGATTCCTCTGCTTTCCAGATGCTTTTTGACCTCCTGTTTGAGGGCAAAACCGCCGTGATCGGATGCAAGTGCTAACAACATGTTCATTACCATTCCTTTCTGTTTTTCCGGTGCCGCTTTTCAGCAAGATACCTTCCCGGTCCGCGCCAGCAGTTCCCGTTCCGCCTGCGGCAGTCGCAGATAGCTGGGGCTCAGTTCTCCCGGAGCAATCATCTGCTCAGTTTCCAGCCGGTGCAGCGCTGCAAAACCGACTGACGCGGCCGATTGCAGCCGTAGTGCAGGCGGTGCCAACAGCACCCGCGCACTCCCCGACAGGGCCGCAAACGCCAGCTCTGCCCCATCTCCAACCAGCATCACTTCTCCTTCAACCGAAGCAAGCTTCTCTTTGAGCTGGTCCAGCGAGATCGCCATATCCTCCCAGAGCCGTTTTGGATATCCGCCGCTTGACCAGAACAGTGAAGTGTAGACCTGACCGCAGCGGGCGTCCATGACCGGACAGATGGTGTAAGAAAGCCCGGAAAAGTTGCAGGCGAGTGCTTCCAGCGTCGACACACCGACACATCCTTTGCCGCTTCCCTGTGCCAGCCCCTTGACCGCGCCGATACCAATACGCAGGCCGGTAAAGGAACCCGGACCGATACTGACAGCAAATCCGTCGGCGTCGGCAACCGTCATCGAGCAGCTTTTCAGCAGCGCTTCCATTGCCGGAAGAATTGTTTGGGAATGCGTCAGCCCAGCTGTAACGGAAATCTCCCCAAATACCTTTCCTTCGGACACGACCGCGGCAGACGCGGTCTTCGCCGAGGTTTCCAGACAGATGAGCTTCATCCCTTTTTCCCTTCCTTCTCTCCGGCGGGATCGTTTCCGATCAGGATGGTCCGTTCATTCTCCCCGTCAGCAGTTATTCGGACATAGATTGTCCCATCCGGCAGAGCACCGGCAATGTTTTCGCTCCATTCGACCGCCAATATCCCGCCTGACTCAAGATAATCAAAAAAACCGGTGGAATACAGGTCATCCATCGTGCGAATCCGGTACATATCAAAATGCCAGAACGGCACCTTCCCGCCGTAATCATTGACCAGCGCGAAGGTCGGACTGGAGACTTCGGCATCCGGTGCCAAAGTACGCGCCATTCCACGGGTAAATGCGGTTTTCCCGGCTCCCAGCCCGCCGGTAAAGGCTACTACGTCGCCGGGATGGAGCATACGGGCAAATTTTTCACCGATCGCTTCAGTCTCAGCTTCCGAATGGGAAACGAATTTCATCATAAGACCAATCTATCCTTTTGCATT
>DVLN01000075.1 GCA_018715465.1 Candidatus Faecivivens stercorigallinarum
CTGACTGAGTAAACCGAAACTGCTGTCCTCGCTCGTTTTTTATGGATGAAGGGGGTATCGAACCCCCTTCATCCATAGGGGACGCCCTTGCTATGCGTCCCCTACGCAAAATACCTGCGGGTATTTTGCTACCCCTTGCTGAGCTTATTTTTGGGGAAAGGATTTCGCTCTCTGCGGAGAGCGACCAGGGGCTCTGCCCGCTGGACCCCGCAAGCCTTTAAAAAGGCTTGACCTAAACTTTTGAATGATTACTCCCGTCAGATAGTGCTTATCGTTACCAACTGCCTACCCGGCGCGTTCGCAAAGGCCGTTACCATTGCAATCGAGCGGATTGCGAAGCAGGAGCGACCAATGCGATTAAGTCAGCGGCGACTCGCCGTCTTCATCAGGATCGTCTTTGAAGAGGTTCTTACCGTGGCACTTCTTATATTTCAGGCCGCTGCCGCAGGGGCACGGGTCGTTCCTGCCGATCTTCTGGACACGAACCGGCTGTTTTCTGGGCGCTTCCCCATTCTCACCGGCAAGACCGGCAACGGTGTCACGCATCAGGCTTTCCGGGCTGCGGGATACCATCTTCGGCATCCGCGGCTGCATCTCTGCAACCTCCGCACCACCAGGGCCGCGCATCTGCTGTGCTTCGGTGCCGTCGGAATCCTCAGCGACCGCGATATTCTCGTTCGGGTCAAGCTGAACAGCCTGGCTTCTGGGCGCGAACTTGACCTGCATCGTCAGCAGCATACGGACAGTGTCCTCACGGATTGCCGCAACCATCGCGTCAAACATCTCAAAGCCCTCGATACGGTACTCGACGACCGGGTTATGCTGTGCATAGGAGCGCAGATAAATACCCTGCCGCAGCTCGTCCATATTGTCGATGTGATCCATCCATTTCTGGTCGACGTTCTGGAGCAGGATACGGCGTTCCATCGTCCGCATGAACTCTTTGCCGTAGGTGACGTCCTTCTGCTCGTATTTTGCGATTGCCTTTTCGTCGAGCATCTTGACAATATCCTTCTTGGACACTTCAGCAAGCTCGTTGACGTCGTCATACCGAAGGTCGTCCTTATCAGTGATAACGCCCATATAGTGGTCGCGCAGACCATCCAGGTTCCAGTTATCATGGATTTCGGTATCGGGCAGGTACTGATCAACGGTGGACTCGATGGTCTCATGGATCATCGACAGGATGTAGCCGTGGCAATCTTCACCGTCAAGAACCTTGTTGCGCTGTTCATAGATCAGCTCGCGCTGTTTATTGAGAACGTCGTCAAACTGCAAGACATTGCGGCGGATGGTAAAGTTGCGGCCCTCGACCTTCTTCTGAGCCTGTTCGATCGAGTTGGTCAGCATCTTGGTGGTAATCGGCTGGGTATCCTCGATCTTGAGGGCCTCCATCATCTTCTGGACCTTTTCACCGCCGAACAGACGCATGATCTCGTCTTCCATCGACAGGAAGAAGCAGCTCTCACCGGGGTCGCCCTGACGGCCGGCACGTCCGCGCAGCTGGTTGTCGATACGTCTGGACTCGTGGCGTTCGGTGCCGAGGATATACAGGCCGCCAGCCTGACGGACTTCCTCTGCTTCAGGCGCGATCTGTTCCTTGAATTTGGATTCCAGTTCAGCGAAAGTCTTTCTCGCCTCAAGGATTTCCTCATCGTCGGTCTCACCGAAGCCGGTAGCCTCATTGATCAGCCGTTCATCGTAGCCTTTTTGGCGCATCGCGTCTTTAGCGAGGTACTCAGCGTTACCGCCCAGCATGATGTCGGTACCACGGCCAGCCATGTTGGTTGCGATGGTGACAGCATCCTTTTTACCTGCCTGCGCGATGATTTCCGCTTCTTTTTCGTGGTATTTTGCATTCAGGACTTCATGCTTGATACCGCGGGCCTTCAGCATTTTACTGAGCATTTCCGACTTGTCGATGGTGATGGTACCGACCAGAACAGGCTGGTGCTTTTTATGGCATTCCTCAATCTGTGCGATAACCGCCAGATATTTTCCATGCTCATTTTTAAAGATAACGTCGTCATGGTCGATACGGATGACGGGTTTATTGGTCGGAACCTCGACAACGTCCAGATGATAGATTTCTCTGAACTCAGCTTCTTCGGTCATACCGGTACCGGTCATGCCGGACAGTTTCTTATAGGAACGGAAGAGGTTCTGGAAGGTGATGGTCGCGAGGGTCTTGGACTCCTTCATGACCTCAACGCCTTCTTTGGCCTCGATAGCCTGATGCAGGCCTTCGTTGTAGCGGCGGCCCTGCATCAGACGGCCGGTGAATTCGTCAACGATGACGACCTGTCCGTCCTTAACGACGTAGTCGACCTCATTCTGCATGCAGCCATGTGCTTTAATCGCCTGGTTGATATGGTGCAGCAGGGTAATATTTTCGGGGTCCATCAGGTTGTCGACGCCGAAAGCGCGTTCTGCTTTAGCGACGCCCTGAGGAGTCAGGGTAGCGGTCTTAGCCTTTTCGTCGACGATATAGTCGCCTTCGATCTGGTCATTGTCTTCCTTGACATCCAGCTCAACGACGCGGGTCGCCTGAAGGGTACGGGCGAAGCGGTCAGCCATCTTATACATTTCGGTGGACTTTTCGCCCTGGCCGGAGATGATCAGCGGGGTACGCGCTTCGTCGATCAGGATGGAGTCGACCTCGTCGACGATGGCAAAGTTAAAGGGACGCTGAACCATCTGACGTTTATCGGTGACCATGTTGTCACGGAGGAAGTCGAAGCCGATCTCGTTGTTGGTGCCGTAGGTGATATCGCATGCGTAAGCCTCGCGGCGCTGAGCGGGAGACTTATCATGAACGATCAGGCCGACCGACAGGCCGAGGAAGCGGAAAACCTTACCCATCCATTCCGAGTCACGTTTTGCGAGGTAGTCGTTGACGGTAACGATATGGACACCTTTACCCTCGAGTGCGTTGAGGTATGCGGGGAGGGTTTCGACCATGGTTTTACCTTCACCGGTACGCATCTCAGCGATACGGCCCTGATGGAGGATGATACCGCCAAGGATCTGAACGGGGTAATGCTTCATATTCAGGACGCGGGAGCTGGCCTCACGGCAGACAGCGAAAGCGTCGGGGAGGATAGTATCGAGCGTTTCACCGTCGACCAGACGACCGCGGAGGTAATCGGTCTGGGAGCGGAGTTCCTTATCGCTCATTGCCTTATATTTTTCTTCGAGTGCGAGGACTTTGTTTTTAATCGGTTCGATACGGCGCAGTTCGCGTTTAGAGTAAGAACCGAAGATAGATGAGATAATACCCAAGAAAGTACCTTCCTTTCGGCAAATCACCGCAAAATGGAGGTGAACGCCTGTGGTTATTTGCGCGGAGACAGCTTTCACCGCGTATTCAGCCTTTATTATACCTGTTTTTCACCAAAAAAACAAGGTTTATTTTATGAACACGCAGAGCCTGCGGCGGAATGCTTCCGCTGCCTTATTCGCGTTGGGCGCAGAGCAGCAATCCAGCTGGTTGCTCGCTCCCTTGATCGCGATGGTCGGCCACGAAGCGCATACATGCGCTACCGATGGCCTCGATTGTGTGAATAACAGCCTTTGCCAACGCGCCGGGTGGCGTGTCGCCACGGACTTGATCGCGATGGTCGGCGGCGTTCCGACCGCCTCGATTGTGTGAATAACAGCCTTTGCCAACGCGCCGGGTAGGCAGTTGGTAACGATAAGCACTTTCTGACGGAAGTAATAATTTAAAAGTTTAGGTCAAGCCTTTTCAAAGGCTTGCAGGTCCAGGACAGAGTCCTGGTCGCCCGTCGCAACGGGCGAAATCCTTTCCCCAAAATAAGCTCAGCAAGGGGTAGCCCAATGACCGCAGGCATTGGGCGTAGGGGACGCATAGCAAGGGCGTCCCCTATGGATGAAGGGGGTTCGATACCCCCTTCATCCATAAAACGAGCGAGAACAGCAGTTTCTACTCATCCAGTCAGGTGGGACTACGTGGGGCGGCACGCCGCTGGCAAGTTTTCACTCTCTCCCCCTCTCAAACTGTCCGGTGGACAGTTTGAGACGACGCAGTGCAGCAATCCAGCAGGTTGTTTACTTTCCCACTCCAGATGTATTTTTATATCCGATCTGCCCTGTAAGTTGCCTAACAGAAGGTAAGGCATTATAATAAAAAAGAAATCAAAAGAATTGACCAAACAGTCCCCAAAAACGTATATTAATTGAGAGGAGCTGATAAGATGACGATACCACCCGCACGGCAGCCGGACCAAGTAGAAGCGATGATACAAAAATACGGGGACATGCTGTTCAGGACCTGCCTGGTGATGTTGCAGAACCAGCCGGATGCGGAAGACGCGGTACAGGAAACTGTGCTGAAATACATGCTCAAAGCGCCAGTATTTGACAGCTCCGAACACGAAAAAGCGTGGCTGTTAAAGGTAGCCGCCAACCACTGCCGTGACCTGCTGCGGTTCCGTTCCCGTCATCCGCAGGTCACGCTGGAACAGCTGACAGAGTACCTGACCGACCCGGAAAACAGCGGGATACTGGACGCACTGATGACCGTGCCGGAGAAATACCGGATTGTGATGCTGCTGCATTATGTCGAAGGGTACCCGACCGATGAGATCGCACAGATGATCGGCAAAACACCGTCCGCCGTCAAAATGCGGCTGCAAAAGGGCCGGAAACTGCTGAAAAAAGCCTATCGAGAGGAGTGAGTCTATGGACTGCAACCGACTAAAAAACGCTGTCACCGATATTCATATGCCGGAAGGTATGCAGACCCGAATTCTGAATAACGTGCTGATTCAATCCCGGAAAAAGCACCCAATCCATCCAGTCATCTGGAAACGCCCGGCAGCGCTCATCATTGAAGCCGCGCTGTTTATCGGACTTGCCATACCGGTATTTGTTGGCGCTTCGGAAACAATTAGCCAGATCATGCACCGTGTTCCGCCGTCGACAGCACGTCTTTTCCAGCTGGTACAGGAAAGCTGTACCGACAATGATATCAAGATGGAAGTCATTTCGTCGCATGTCTATGGAGACACCGCCAGTTTTTATATCACGATGCAGGACCTGACCGGTAACCGGATTGACGGAACCATTGATTTAAACGACAGTTACTTTATCGACGTTCCTTATGATACCTCTGCCTACTGCCAGCCGCTTGGCTACGACGAAGAGACATCCACCGCAACTTTCATGGTCAACCTGACCCGGATGGACGGTAATCCCATCACCGACAGGAAAATAACGTTTATTGCCACCGAATTTCTGAGCAGAAAAACCATCTATGATGGTATCGAGATACCAGTTGATCTGGGTACCGTCCCAACGCGGCCCGACACCCAGACTGTCCGGTTTACCGGTGCCGGCGGGCTCGGCGGAAAGGAAGCCATCCCCAAAGACCACATGGCGAAGGTACTGGTACCGGGCACTCCTGACTCCAGTTTTCCGATATCGGGAATAGACCTGACCGGAATCGGGTTTGTGGATGGAACGCTGCATATCCAGACCAGAGTGACAGACCCGCTCAGCAATGACAATCACGGCTATTTTTATCTGATCGACGGCGACGGCAGCCAGATCGACTATCACGTCAGCTATACTTTCCAGAAGGAGACCACCGACGGGCGGATTGATTACACCGACTATCTATTTAAAGTTACGCCCGAGCAGCTGGCAGAGTGCAGCCTGTACGGACATTTTGTGACCGCCGGGCTGTTGACACAGGGGTACTGGAGCGTCACCTTTCATCTGGACAATGCGCAATCATAAAAGATACCTGAACACAAAGACCCACAGCAGGACCACTTCCCTGCTGTGGGTCAAAATTATATATCGTCAGGACAAATCCATCGCAACAAGCAGCGCGTCCAGGACCTTTTTCACTGCGTCAAACTGTTTATCCGGCAGACGCTGCAATCTTTCCATCATAAGTCGGATAGCCAATGCGCGGCCATCCTCTGCGTCCTCACTGCCAAATAACACGCTGTCAGCAGTCACCGACAACGCATCACACAGCCTGACCAGTACCGGCAGCGACAACCCAGCCGTACCACACTCGATCGCAGAAATATGTTTGTCACCCAAATCCAGAATTTCCGCCAGCTGTTCCTGCGTCAGCCCGGCCTGTTCCCGAATCAGCTTTACATTCTGGCCGACCGCCAGATTGAGCGGCTTTTTTTCTCTCACAGCAGCACACCCTCAATGCCCGCCGGTGTCATGTTCGGGGCGGAAAGCGCTGATATGTGCGCCAGTTGTGGAGACGACAGCAACCATTGTCCCCGTCTCATCGGTAATGGTGATTTCATAGAAACAGGTGCGCCGTCCGTCCTTTAAGAGCCTGCTTTCAGCGGTCAGGGTATTGCCTTTTGGAACGCCGAGATAGCTGATCTGGGAGACGGCGGTGACGGTCGGCGGCTGGTCAAAGTTGGCGGCGACCGCAAAGGCAAAGTCCGCCAGCGTATAATAGACGCCGCCCATCACCCGGCCGGACGCATTCATATGCCGCTCATCCAGAATCAGGCGGCATTTGGCGTAATGATCGCCGACAGCAAGAATTTCAGCACCGGTGGTTTTGATTGCGAACTGGTCATTTTTGAAAAACGCTTTCGCGCGTTCGAGATCGGTCATATACAACTTCCTTTCGTTTGTTGCCGCCACTTTTGTCAAAACGGCGGCTTTTTAGAATATTATACCACTTTCCGGCCCCAAAAGTAAAACCCTTGCAGAAAAATTCACACCAGTATGTTATAATAAGGTAAGAAAATACATTCCACGAAACGGAGGTAACCTTCCATGTGTACATCAAACCACACCCTCTGCGGTGCTGACTGCGCCCACTGCTCTTTTCATGATAAATGCGCCGGCTGTCTCCCAACCGGCGGACGGCCATTCGGGGAAAAATGCCTGGTCGCGTCCTGCATCGAAAAAGGCGGCGACGCCTATTCCCGGCTGACAAAACAGCTGATCTCCGCCTTCAACGCGCTGCAAATCCCAGATATGGCGGAGGTCACCGAACTGCATCCGCTGCCCTGCTTTTTTGTCAACCTGCGCTACCCGCTGCCGGGCGGAGAAACAGTCCAGCTGTGGGATGACCGGAAGATCTGCCTTGGCAACCAGCTGCACAAAGCGGGCAGTGACCGCTGCTACGGACTCGCGGCGGATGAACATTACCTAATGGTCAGCGAATACGGCGACATGGGCAGCGACCCGGAGATCGTCGTCTTCAAACGCTGGAAAGAAAGGGGCGAAGCGGATGACATACCCGGAACTGACTGACCAGCTGCGGCAGTTTGCGGATGAGGAGCCGGACATCCTCGCCCTGCTGATCGTCGGGTCATACGCACGCGGAACCAACACCCCGGATTCCGATATAGATGCCGTCATCATCACCCGCAATAAACAGAGGATGGTGGAAAACCAGCAGTTTACCGGGTATTTCGGACGGGTATCCCGCCAGCAGACGGAATATTACGGTGCCTGCACATCGGTGCGGGCATGGTACGAAGACGGAATGGAAGTAGAGTTTGGGCTGGTGGAGCCGTCCTGGATGGACCAGCCGCTGGATGACGGAACCCGTCAGGTACTGCGCGACGGATACAAAGTGATTGCCGACAGAGGCAGGTTGTTTTGCGGGCTGGAGTTGTAAGACAAGCTGCGGCATTTTCACGGTTAAAATAGAAGACCTGTTCCAGTGCGGACGGGATTCCTTTGTAAGTTTTGGTTGCTTTTTACAGAAAAAATACCGAAAATACTCCATTCCCGACAGATAGCTTTGTAAAATATCTGTATTGCAAAAATTGTCGCTGTCATGTAGAATAAAGGTAGATCATCTGTTGTCTTGGCAAGGACGCCGCTTCGCTGGCGTTCTGGCGCCGGCTGGGAAAATGTGTCCCCGCCTCAAGGGGACTGTACAGCCGCGAACTTTTTTAAAAGAAGTTTGCGGCTTTTTGTATTGTAACCCGCCGCGCCCGCCCGACCAAATGGAAAGGATGTTATTATGAAAAAAGTTGCCGTAATCATGGGAAGCGATTCCGACTGGGGCGTCGTCAGCAAAGCTGTCAAAACCCTGAAGGAATACGGTGTCCCCGTTGAGGCACATGTCTGCTCCGCACACCGCACCCCTGCCGCTGCCGCCGCGTTTGCGTCGAGTGCGAAGGAAAACGGTTTCGGCGTCATCATCGCCGCTGCCGGGATGGCCGCCCACCTTGCCGGTGTGCTGGCTGCCCACACCACCCTGCCGGTCATCGGTATCCCGATCGGGTCGGCCGGGCTGGGCGGAATGGACGCGCTGCTCGCAACGGTCCAGATGCCTTCGGGTATCCCGGTTGCGACGGTTGCCGTAAACGGTGCCGCAAACGCCGCCTTCCTTGCTATTCAGATGCTGGCGCTGTCGGATGACGAGCTCGCCGCCAAGCTGGAAGCAAACAAACAGAAGATGGCGGAGGGCGTCGCGGAAAAGGACGCAAAGATCGCTGCCGAAGCTGCCGAGCTGTAAAGCTCCCCTGCCGGTAACCAATTCAAATTGATAAACAAACTTGAAAGGATGTTGTTTGATATGGAAAAAATGGAACAGCTCTACGAAGGCAAAGCAAAAAAGGTTTATGCAACCGCTGACCCGAACCTTGTCATCGTTTCCTATAAGGACGACGCGACCGCTCTGGACGGCAAAAAGAGAGGCACCATCGTCGGCAAAGGCGTTATCAACAACAAGATGTCCAACTTCATGATGCAGAAGCTGGAGAAAGTCGGCGTACCGACCCATTATGTTGAGCAGCTCAACGACCGTGAAACCGTCGTCAAGAAAGTTTCCATTGTCCCGCTGGAAGTCATCATCCGCAACATCGCTGCCGGTTCCTTCTCCAAGCGTTACGGCGTTGAGGAAGGCACCGACCTTGCCATCCCGACCATCGAATTTTCTTATAAGAACGACGACCTGCATGACCCGCTGATCAACGATTATCATGCAATTGCACTGGGACTTGCTACTCCCGAAGAGATCGAGCAGATCAAGGCATATGCTTTCAAGGTCAACGACATGATGAAAGAATACCTGCTGGGCCTGGGTATCATCCTGGTCGACTTCAAGCTGGAATTCGGCAAGACCGCTGACGCCACCATCGTACTGGCTGACGAGATCAGCCCGGACACCTGCCGTTTCTGGGACGTCAAGACCCGTGCACATCTGGACAAAGACCTGTTCCGTCGTGACCTTGGCGGCGCAGAGGAAGCCTATCAGGAGGTCATGCGCAGACTCATGGGAGACGCGGAGCCCGCGCAGGCTTGATCGCGTCGTTCGCCCACGAAGCGCATATATGCGCTACCGATGGGCTCGATAGCGAAAATAACAGCCTGAGCCAACGCGCCGGGCAGTTATGCGATTTTTTCTACAATGATTGATCTATTCACCATAAACAAGATTTCGTGCGCAGTCTCTGCGCTGAAAGGAATGTAAATACAGCATGAAAAGTTACAGCGAAAGCTATAAGGAAGCAGGCGTAGACGTAACCGCCGGCTACCGTGCAGTTGAACTGATGAAAAAACATGTTGCCAGAACCAAGACCTCCGCAGGTATCGACGAGATCGGCGGATTCGGCGGAATGATGGCGCTCGACCTGACCGGGATTGAACATCCGGTACTGGTCTCCGGCACCGACGGCGTCGGAACCAAGCTGAAAATCGCCATGCTGCTGAACAAGCATGATACCATCGGCATCGACTGCGTTGCAATGTGCGTCAACGATGTCATCTGCTGCGGCGCAAAACCGCTCTTGTTTTTGGACTATATCGCCTGCGGCAAGAACTATCCCGAAAAGATCGCAGAGATCGTTTCAGGCGTAGCGGAAGGCTGTGTACAGGCAGGATGTGAGCTGATCGGCGGCGAAACTGCGGAACATCCCGGCATGATGCCCGAGGACGATTACGACCTCGCCGGATATACCACCGGTATTGTTGACCGCTCCAAAGTTCTGGACAAGAACACCGAGAAGCCCGGCGACGTGCTGATTGCACTCCCCTCTTCAGGCGTTCACTCCAACGGCTTTTCGCTGGTCAGAAAGGTTTTCGACATTGAAAACGCTGATCTGAACACTGTTATCCCTGAACTGGGCGCGAGTCTCGGCGAGACCCTGCTGACCCCCACCAAAATTTACGTCAAGCCAATGCTGACACTGTTTGACGAGGTAAACGTCAAGGCAGTTGCACATATCACCGGCGGCGGCTTCTATGAGAATATCCCGCGGGCACTGAAAGACGGCCTGTCTGCGAAGATTGCGGTTTCGGACGTCAAAGTCCTGCCCATCTTCAACCTGATCCGTGAAAAGGGCGGCATTTCCGAACACGACATGTTCAACACCTTCAATATGGGTGTCGGCATGGTCGCGGTTGTCGCGCCTGAGGACGCGGAAAAGGCAATCGACACGCTGAAAGCAAACGGCGTCGAGGCTTATAAACTCGGCGAACTGGTCGAAAGCGACGAGGGCGTTATTCTCTGCTAAAACGCCTGAGGAGGCTGTTTCCCTGAGGGAAGCGGCCCCCTCTTTGATATTTTCAGGGTAAAGGTGGATCATAAAATGAAAAACATTGTCGTACTGGTATCGGGCGGCGGCACCAATTTGCAGGCACTGATCGACGCCGGAAAACGGGACGAGCTGGGGCCGGGTAAAATTACCTGTGTCATCTCGTCATCGCCGGACGCCTACGCGCTGACCCGTGCAAAGGATAACGGCATCAAAACCCGCGTCATCCCCAAAAAAGGAGTCGGCCGGGAGGAATATACCGACCGGATGGTCGAAGCACTCCAGGAAGAGAAAGCAGACCTGGTCATTCTGGCCGGGTTTATGGTCATCCTCGGTGAAAAGCTGCCGAAGGCTTTCCCGAACGCTGTCATGAATGTTCATCCGGCACTGATTCCCTCCTTCTGCGGGCCGGGGTACTACGGGCTGCATGTCCATGAAGCAGTTCTGGCGGCAGGAGTCAAGGTCACCGGCGCAACGGTGCACTTTGTCAACGAGGTCTGCGATGGCGGCCCGATCATTTTGCAGGGGGTCGTACCGGTCGAGAACGGCGACACACCGGAAGTTTTGCAGCGGCGGGTTATGGAGAATGTCGAATGGAAACTGCTTCCGAAAGCCGCGCGGCTGTTCTGCGAAGGGAAAATCCAGGTCGTGAACGGTATTGCCAGAGTCACTGAATAACCAGCTGTTTATCCATCAAATCATAAGGAGAAATAAACGATGATTGATCTTGCAAAAGCACTGAACGAAAATTCCTATCCCGGACGGGGTATCGTCCTCGGACGCAGTGAAGACGGCAAAAAGGCTGTCGTCGGTTACTTCATCATGGGCAGAAGCGAGAACTCCCGCAACCGCGTATTCGTCGAGGAACCGGACGGCATCCGCACCGAAGCGTTTGACCCGTCCAAGATGGTCGACCCGAGCCTGATCATCTACCATCCCGTCCGCAAGGTCGGCGATACGCTGGTCGTCACCAACGGTGACCAGACCGATACCGTCGCGGACTACCTCCGCGCAGGCAAGACCTTTGAAGACGCGCTGCGTACCCGTACCTTCGAGCCGGACGGCCCCAACTGGACTCCCCGCATCAGCGGCATGGTCGAGAAAAACGGCAACTACCGCCTGTCCATCCTCAAGAGCGCGAACGGCGATGAATCCAGCACCCGCCGCTATTTCTTCGAATACACCGACCCGCGCCCCGGCGTTGTCCACTTTATCCACACCTACGCGCATGACGGCAACCCGATTCCCTCCTTCATGGGCGAACCGGAAGAAGCAAAGATCACCGGCTGCATCAACTGCTTCACCAAGCTGCTGTGGGACAACCTGAATGCGGATAACAAAGTTTCGCTGTATACCGCCTTCATCGACCTGGAAACCGGCGAGATGGAGACCCGGATTCTGAACAAAAACCAGTAATTTGCCAAGAAAGGACAGGTATTAACGATGAATGAATTTGCGCTGAAATACGGATGCAACCCCAATCAGAAACCCTCCCGCGTCTATATGGCGGACGGCAGCGACCTGCCGGTCGAAATCCTCTGCGGACGTCCCGGCTATATCAACTTCCTGGACGCTTTCAACTCCTGGCAGCTGGTCAAGGAACTGAAGGAAAACACCGGCCTGCCGGCCGCTGCTTCCTTCAAACACGTCTCCCCGGCAGGTGCAGCACTGGCACTGCCGCTGAGCGAAACCCTGAAAAAGATCTACTTTATCGACGATATGGGCGAACTGTCCCCCATCGCATGTGCATACGCACGCGCAAGAGGTGCTGACCGGATGTCCTCTTACGGCGACTGGATTGCACTGTCCGACGTATGCGACGAATCCTGCGCGAAACTGATTCACCGCGAAGTCTCCGACGGTATCATCGCCCCCGGCTATACCCCCGAAGCACTGGAAATCCTGCGCAGCAAGAAAAAAGGCAACTACAACATCATCCAGATCGACCCGAACTACCGTCCCGACCCGATCGAACGCAAACAGGTTTACGGCGTGACCTTTGAGCAGGGCAGAAACGAATTCAAGATCGACGCGGAGCTTTTAAACAACATCGTCACCGAGAATAAGAACCTCCCTGACGAAGCAAAACGCGACCTGATCGTTGCGCTGATCACCCTGAAATACACCCAGTCCAACTCGGTCTGCTACGTTAAGGACGGACAGGCAATCGGTGTTGGCGCAGGCCAGCAGTCACGTGTACACTGCACCAGACTGGCGGGCAACAAAGCAGACAACTGGTACCTGCGTCAGAACCCGAAGGTTCTGGCACTGCCTTTCAAGAAAGGCATCCGCAGAGCTGACCGCGACAACACGATCGACGTTTATATCTCGGACGATTATATGGACGTACTGGCGGACGGCACCTGGGAGAACTTCTTTGAAGTCAAGCCCGAGCCGCTGAGCCGCGAGGAAAAACGGGCATGGCTGGATACGATGACTGGTGTTGCACTTGGTTCGGACGCATTCTTCCCGTTTGGCGACAACATCGAGCGTGCGCACAAATCGGGCGTTGAATACATTGCACAGCCCGGCGGTTCGATTCGTGACGATAACGTCATCGACACCTGCAATAAATACGGTATCGCCATGGCCTTCACCGGCATGCGCCTCTTCCACCACTAAGCGGCGAGTCGCCGCGGACTTGTTCGCGGCGCGGTGTCCGCGCTGACTTGTTCGCGTTGGTCGGCCGCGTGCCGACGGCCTCGATTGTGGAAATAACAGCCTTAGCGAACGCGCCGGGTGGCGTGTCGCCACGGACTTGTTCGCGTTGATCGCCCGCGAAGCGCATACATGCGCTACCGACGGGCTCGATAGAGAAAATAACATCCTTAGCGAACGCGCCGGGTAGATAGTGCGAATTTGTTTCTTCGCAAAATTTTCGCACACACTGCCCATCTGTTTGACCGACGCGCAGAGCGTCGGCCCAAAGTTACGCACAGTGTGGGTACGGTCATGATATAAAAGTTTAGGTCAAGCCTTTTCAAAGGCTTGCGGGGTCCAGCGGGCAGAGCCCCTGGTCGCTCTCCGCAGAGAGCGAAATCTCCTATCCCCAAAATCAGCTCAGCAAGGGGTAGCAAAATGCCCGCAGGTATTTTGCGTGCAATTCCCGAAGGGATTTGCTGGACGCTATAGCAAGGGCGTCCCCTATGGGAAAAGGCCGTTCGATGCGGCCTTTTCCCATAAACGAGCGAGGACAGCAGTTTCGGCTTATCCAGTCAGGTGGGACTACGTGGGGCGGCACGCCGCTGCCGATCATTGACCTGTTATCCCACCGACTGTCCGGTGGACAGTCGTGTGGCGGTTTAGCCTGTCGGATTCTGTCCGGTAGCCACACGACAGTTTAGCTTTCCTGGTTCTGTCCGGTGGACAGCTGCACGACAGTTTAGCCTTCCTGGTTCTGTCCGGTGGACAGCTGCACGACAGTTTAGCCTTCCTGGTTCTGTCCGGTGGACAGTCGTGTGGCGGTACAGCTTCCGCCTGCACTGTGCCCGTACTCCCCTGCCTGGGCATACCGCCGACACTTTCCTGCAAATCATACCCCATTGGAGGACTGGAAAATGCTGACAGAAACCATCCGAGTACTAATCGCACAGGCAGATCAGGCAATTCGTGAAGAGCGTTTTGATGACCTGATGGAGTTTTACACGGAAGACGCAGTGCTGGTCGTCCGACCCGGACTGGAAGTGCGCGGAAAAACCGCCATCCGTGCGGCGTTTGTAAAAATCGCAGAATACTTTAACCACAGTCTTGTCCCGTCACAGGGTAATATGATTGTCATTGACGCAGGCGACACCGCGCTGGTGCTTTCCCAGTCGTTTGTACCCGCGGAGCTGAAACCGGACAGCGAATACCCTTCCGAGCGGCGGGCGACCTATGTTTACCGGCTGGTAAACGGAAAATGGCTGTGTGCCATCGACAATTCTTACGGAACGACGCTTCTTGACTCATTCCAATAACATAACATCCCAATTGAAAGGTGGACTTTCCGATGAAAGTACTGGTAATCGGTTCCGGCGGACGTGAACACGCCATCGTGCTGGGACTGCTCAAATCCCCCAAAGTCACCGAACTTTGGTGCGCACCGGGCAACGGCGGCATCAGCGCAGTAGCCCATACTGCCCCCGTAGGCGTCATGGACAAAGAGGGCATGGTTGCGTTTGCCAAGGAAAAAGGCATCGAATTTGCGGTTGTAGCGCCCGACGATCCCCTCGCAGCAGGCATGGCCGACGCGATGGAAGAAGCTGGCATCCCGGCATTCGGCCCGAGCGCAAAGGCTGCCCAGATCGAAGCAAGCAAGGTTTTCTCCAAAAACCTGATGAAGAAATACGGCATTCCGACCGCTGCCTATGAGACTTTTGAGGACGAGGATGCAGCCATCGCCTACCTGAAAGCGCAGAACAGCTACCCTGCCGTTATCAAGGCGGACGGCCTTGCACTGGGCAAAGGCGTTATCATCGCCGCAAATGAAGCCGAGGCTGTCGAAGCTGTCCACGAGATGATGAGCGAAGGCAAGTTCGGTGATTCGGGACGCCGCGTTGTCATTGAAGAGTTCCTGACCGGGCCGGAAGTTTCGGTACTGTCTTTTACTGATGGTAAAACTGTTGTTCCGATGATCTCCTCCAAAGACCACAAGCGTGCAAACGACAACGACGAGGGCCTGAACACCGGCGGCATGGGCACAATTGCCCCGAACCCGTTCTATACCCCCGAGGTTGCGGCCGAGTGCATGGAAAAGATTTTCCTGCCGACCATCGACGCGATGAACAAGGAAGGCCGTACCTTCAAAGGCTGCCTGTACTTTGGCCTGATGATCACCCCCAAAGGCCCGAAGGTCATCGAATATAACTGCCGTTTCGGCGACCCGGAGACACAGGTTGTCCTGCCGCTTCTGAAAAGCGACCTGCTGGAAATTATGATGGCTGTACAGGCAGGGCGTCTGAGCGAAGTACCGGTCGAGTTCTCGGATGAGACAGCAGCCTGTGTTGTCATGGCATCGGGCGGCTATCCTGTCAAGTACCAGAGCGGATACGAGATCACCGGTCTGGACGAAAAGGGTCAGGCTGAGGGCGTAACGGTCTATCATGCAGGAACCAAGCTGGTTGACGGCAAGTTTGTCACAGCTGGCGGGCGTGTTCTCGGTGTAACCGCGACCGGAAAGACGCTGGATGAAGCGCTCAGCCGTGCATATGCGGGCGTTGAAAAAATCCACTTTACCGATGTCCACTACCGTCACGACATCGGGCGCACAAAATAATTGATATTAGAAAACCAGCTTCTTTCGTCAAACGGCGAAGGGAGCTGGTTTTTGTTGTGTTTATTTTCGCAAGGTTGGAATGCTGCACCAAAAGCCTCTCTTTTGAGAAAGGTGTCACCGCGCAAGCAATGACGGAGAGAGTTTTGTCATACACTCACATCATTCCGCCGGGAGGTTGTACCGCCACACGACTGTCCACCGGACAGTCGGTGGGGATAGCAGTCGAAAACTTGTCAGCGCCGTGCCGGCCGACGTATTTTTACCTGACTGCGTAAGTCGATGAAGATATCCTCGCTCGATTTTTATGGATAAAGGGGGCATTGAACCCCCTTTATCCATAGGGGACGCCCTTGCTATGCGTCCCCTACGCCCAATGCCTGCGGGCATTGGACTACCCCTTGCTGAGCTAATTTTGGGGAGAAAAGATTTCGCTCTCTGCGGAGAGCGACCAGGACGCTGTCCTGGACCTGCAAGCCTTTGAAAAGGCTTGACCTAAACTTTTATATCATTACCGTACCCACATTGTGCGTAATCCAACCCCGACGCTCTGCGCGTCGGTCGAACAGATGGACAGCTGGTTTTATAATTCCGCAATAACCGCGATCAAATCCTTGGCGGTCTGTTCGTTGATTTTCAGTTCATCCATCAATTCCTGAGCAGTCGCAGCCTTCATTTTCGGTTTAGTCGGCCATTTTACCATAAACTTTTTCAGTTTGACGTCGCCAATCCCGCGCACCTCTTTGATCTTCGAGGTCATATCCGCCTTTTTATGCAGCATCCGCTGATAAGCAATCGCGTACCGGTGCACCTCGTCCTGTATCGCCGTCACCATGGTAAACGCCGAGCGGGTCATCGAAAGGGCAATCTCCCCTTCCCCGGTCGTCAGCGCACGGGTTCTATGGCGGTTATCCTTGACCATGCCGAACAGCGCGGTGTGAATCCCGAGTTCCTCAAGCACCGGCGCGACCGCGTTGACATGTCCCTTGCCGCCGTCCAGCAAAATCAAATCCGGCAGCCTTGAAAACCCGGGATCGCCGTCCAGATACCGGACAAAACGTCTTCTCAGTACCTCCCGCATCGACCCGTAGTCATCCTGACCAACCACGTCACGGATTGCAAACCTCCGGTATGCCTTTTTCAGCGGCCGTCCGTTTTCAAAGACGATCATCCCGCCGACCCGTCCGGTCTCACCCCAGTTGGAAATATCGTAAGCCTCGATATAGATAGGCGTTGCCGGCATCCCGAGCAGCCGCTGCAATTCTTCGAGTGCGGCGACCTCCCGTCCGGTACGCTTGATCTTGTGCGCGAGCTGTTCGAGGGCGTTATTTCCCGCCATCTCCATCAGCTTTTTGCGTTCGCCCCTCTGCGGAACAACAGCCTGGACATTGTGCCCGCACTGCACCCGCAGAAACTCGGCAAACATTTCCATATCAGCAGCCGCTTTATCCAGCACAACCGCCTTCGGGATATCCTCCCGCCCAGTATAATACCGATAGATGAATTCTTCGCGTACTTCGTCGGCACTGCCCTGTTTATCGAAGGTAAAGTTTTCCTTGTCGGCAATTTTTCCCTCGCGTATCTTGAGAATCACACAGCTGACCAGCCCGCCGTTTTCAGCGAACCCCCAGACATCCATCTGCCGGTCTTCACCCAGAAAGACAGTCTGTTTTTCCGAAATCCGCTTAATTGCCGCCAGCTGATCCCGCAGTCTTGCGGCCCGCTCAAAGTCGAGTGCGTCGGAAGCCTCGAACATCTGCCGTTCCAGCTCGTCGATTGATGCCGTCCCGCCGCCGCGGATATATTTGACTGCTTCGTCGATAATGTTCTGATACTCCCCACGGGATATTTTGCCCTGACACAATCCCATGCAGCGTTTGATATGGAAATTAAGACAGGGCCTTGCCTTTTTAAAGTCCTGCGGGAACTTGCGGTTGCAGGTCGGCAGCTTAAAGATCAGCCCGGCCTGTTCGACCGTCTCCCGCACAACAAACCCGCTCATATACGGCCCGATCAGCAGCCCGTTATCCTGGGGTTTCTGCATAACGGCCTCAATGCGTGGAAACTCCTCGTCGGTGACATGGATATAGTGGTAGCCCTTGTCGTCCATCAGCAGGATGTTGTACTTCGGGCGGTAGTGCTTGATCAGCGAACATTCCAGCACCAGCGCTTCAAATTCGCTTGCTGTGACGATGAAGTCGAAGTCATTGACACAGCTGACCATCTGTCTCGTCTTTTCGGTATGGGAGGAATTTTCGCGGAAATAGCTGACCACCCGGTTTTTAAGGGCCTTGGCCTTGCCGACATAGATAATCTCGCCGGTCCTGTCTTTCATTAAATAGCATCCGGGTTCCAGCGGCAGCAGCAGGGCTTTGGCCCGCAGTTCATCAATATTCATCAAAACCTCCCGCGGAGCAGCTCCGCCTGTTCAAACCGCATGTATACAGCAGTTATTCTCCATCCGTGATCACAACCGCCCGGCTGCCCATTCCTGCGAAGATCTCCGCGAACCGGCCGCGTTCCGCCTCCCATTCACCATAGATTGGGTCGGCGAGCGTTACGGTGTCGTCGTCAATGCCGGACAATACAACGCAGTGCAGCCCACCATAAGGGTGTTCGGTCGTGCCATCAGGCAGCATCCAGGTGTAGCCGGTCCTGCGGACGTCAGCCAGCTGCTGTGTCACCCATACGATCACCGGACGGCCCTTTTGCAGCCACCCGGCGAGTTCGTCCAGATCAGCGCCGGTGACAGATATTGCGGTCAGTTCGGAACCTGCGTCCTTGAGATAGTCGTTTGCAGCCTCGATAATTGGCCCTTCAAAACAGTACCAGCCGGAAGTGGTGGCAGGGTCGCCGACATAAGCAGTTTCGGGGTCAGGCACCGACATCATCCCGTTTTGATAGGTAATTTTTCCAGTCGGAAGATATTTTTGAGCAAGTTCGGTATGGCTGACCGAAAAGCCGTAATACTGCAAGACCTCCGCAAGGCTTGTCACCTCGCAACCATTGGGCAGTGCCGGGTTTTGCAGGATCACCGGGACATCAAGCTGCACATTTTCGAGCATAAGACCATCCTCCCCAAACTGATAGGCAATTCCGTCGATTTCCACCTTTCCGGTGTACATCCGGCCATTGGCGTCATAATACCGGACGCCGTCGGACATCTGCACCAGGCCGGTGATAAGCCTGCCAGCGTCATCGAACAGGTAAGGAACGCCGTCGATTTCGATTTCACCGGAGACCGCCTTTCCCAACTGATCGCGCCAATAGATGCCGTCGAATTCTTCCGACCAGCCGGAGACAGGCGCACCGTTGCTGTCCAACAGCGACAGGGAGCCGTCGATCATGACAAGCCCGCTCTGCATCACACCATCGTTATTATAGTAGCGCAAACCGGCGGAAGTATTCGTCCAACCGGTCGCGAGGATACCATCCAGCCCGGCGAAATAGCTCTGACCCTCAAATGAGAAATCCCCCATGACCATTGCGCCGTCATCACCAAAAAACCGCGTGCCCAGTTCTGAATGGACAAAACCGGTCTGCGGATATCCGAATACAAAGAAGTATATCTTTTCATCGACAATTGTCAATCCGTCAGCAGGGTTCCCGTTCTGATCAACGTAAAAAGGAACGCCGTTCTCATCCATCTTCCAGCCGGAAGATACCGCGAGCGGCTGTGCATCGACAGCCGGAGATTCATCAGCTGCTGCGGATGTTTCCAGCCCAGCGATTTTATCCTGTGCGAAGACAGGCCGGGAAGCCGCGAAATTATCCAACAGGAAAAGTCCCGCCCCCAGTGACAGGGAAGCGAGACAGCAGCCGAGGCAAAAGGTAAACCGGGTAAAGCGGTCACGTCTATTACGGTAAAACGAGACACGATGCACGTAGCGTCCAGGCATACAACAGCTCCTAACATTCAAAACCTGACTTATTCTTCTCTATTTTACCACATTCTCCAATTTTTTCAAGGCCCGGCGCAGTGTCCGGGCTGACTTGTTCGCGGCGCAGAGCAGCAATCCAGCTGGTTGCTCGCTCCCTTATTCGCGGCGCAGAGCCTGCGCTCCCTTGTTCGCGTTGGTCGGCCACGTTCCGATGGCCTCGATTGTGAAAATAACAGCCTTAGCGAACGCGCCGGGTAGGCTGTGAGTAACGATAAGCACTTTTTTACGGAATCAGTGAATTAAAAGTTTAGGTCAAGCCTTTTCAAAGGCTTGCGGGGTCCAGCGGGCAGAGCCCCTGGTCGCCCGTCGCAACGGGCGAAATCCCCTTCCCCAAAATTAGCTCAGCAAGGGGTAGCCCAACGCCCGCAGGCGTTGGGCGTAGGGGACGCATAGCAAGGGCGTCCTCTATGGGAAAAGGCCGTTCGACGCGGCCTTTTCCCATAAACGAGCGAGGACAAGACTTCCGGCTTACCCGCTCAGGTGGGACTACGTGGGGCGGCACGCCGCTGACGACAATTAGCTGCCTGCTCTTGTTGACTGTCCGGTGGACAGTCAACAACGGTATACGGTACCCGGTGTCCGGCGGAATGCTTCTGCTGCCTGTTTGCCAATGCTCTGGCCACGCCTTCGGTGCCCAGACCCGGTGCCCTGCTAACTAAATACCAATGCTTCGATCACGTTCTGAATGCTCAGCAAACGAACGTCGTTTCACCGCTCGTATACTCCTTCCGTCACCGCTAAAGCGGTGCCACCTCTCTCAAGAGGGAGGCCCGGTGTCCGGCATGTCGCCACCAGTACCCCTCTGCCGTCGCTTTCCTGCCGTCGGAGCAGCAAAAAAATACCGCCCAGCCGCATGAGCAGCCGAACGGTATACACAGTATCTTTAAACAGTCAGCGATCAATGGGAGCAGACGCCATCCTGCCTAGTCAGCATCGGGTTGACATGCACCATACAGTGTTTGACAACGGGGAACTGTGTTTCCATCGCATCATGGACCCTGGTTGCGACCTCATGCGCCTGCTCAAGAGGAGCTTTCGCATCAGCGGTAATCTCGACCTCGACATAGACCCTGTCGCCAAACAGACGGGTCTGGAGACTGTCAACGCCAAGGACGCCATCCTGTGCAAGGATTGCCTCGCGCATTTCCTTTTCGACCTCATCCGGGCAGGCGCGGTCGGTCATTTTGGAAATCGCGTCACGGAATACATCGTAAGCCGCCTTGAGGATAAAGACACAGATCACAACACTGGCAATCGGGTCAAGAACAGGCAGTCCCATTCGGGCACCGAAAATGCCGATAAAACTGCCGACTGAGGAAAGGGCATCCGAACGGTGGTGCCATGCGTCGGCCATCAAAGCCGAAGAGCCGATTTTTTTGGCGGCAGCTCTTGTATACCAGTACATAGCCTCCTTGGAAACGATCGAGATGACAGCAGCGACAAGTGCCAGCCCGCCGGGGACGGTAAGCGCGGAAGCATCGCCGGTGATCTTTCCGATACCTGCCCAGCCGATGCCGAGCCCGGTTGCAGCGAGCATGACGGCCAGCAGAATCGCCGCGACACACTCAAACCGTTCATGCCCATACGGATGTTCCTTGTCGGAATCCTTGCCGGAGAGCTTTACGCCTGCGATGACGACGAAGGTACTCAGCACATCGGAAGCCGAGTGCACCGCGTCGGAGACCATCGCGCCGGAATGCGCGAGGATACCGGCGGCCAGCTTGAAGACCGAGAGAACCAGGTTTCCGAGGATGGTCACCACCGATACCCGCATAGCCAGTTGTTCATTGCTTTTTTTGTCCATAAATGTTACCTCCTGAAATGGAAAGATAGCTCTTATGGCACTTCACCAGATCTCAGTGTGTATGCTCCCGGGTATAAAAAAAGACACCTGCGGAACATACGTACTGTCCCACAGATGTCGAATCGTCATCTGCTGCCGCGTGAGCGGCCCGGCCCCACAAACCCCGGCAAAGGGTTTATCGCCTGCTCAGTTTGTACTGTAGTTGCCCGAAAGGGTATGGTTGCAGTGCAAAGAGATATTTTTATAATATCATATTCACCATCCCCTGTCGAGGTTCCCAACCGATTTTTTACAAAAAACAAAATCATCCGGCAGACTGAACGTCTG
>DVLN01000076.1 GCA_018715465.1 Candidatus Faecivivens stercorigallinarum
AAGCGATCAGGTAATCTAAAAGAATGCAGGCAATCTGTGTCAGCAAGGTCGGACAATACATAACATTTGAAAAGCCGATCAGTAGCTGTAATACTGAATGGACAAATGCAGTAAACACGCCCCATTTTGTACCATGCCGAAAACTCATCAGTACCAATGGAATCATTTCAAATGTAACTGAGCCCCCATAAGGCGGAGAAAAGAAAGAAATGTTAGAAAGGATGGTCGCAAGCGCAATCATCAATGCCCCTTCAACCAATATGCGGGTTTTGGAATAGCTTCTCATGATAAGAAACTCCTTACATAAAATAGTACATAAAAACATTTATCCAGCAAAAAAGCGCACCGGTGGAATACCACAAGCGCGCTGACAGCTGTCCGTCTCTATCGGAAAACTCCCTACGCCGGCATTACCCGGATCAGGTTGGAGGGTCCTCTTTCGAGTCTCAGCAGATGTTTCCATCCGCGCCCCTGTTTCTATGTCCATATACAGTATAACCATCCTGTCACATTTTGTCAAGTCCCTGTTCTTCTGTGTGACCGCGGGCTGCTGTACGGTAATCCGCCGGTGTCTGATGAAACGCCCGGTCAAAAAGCCGGTAAAAATGGGTCATATTGGTAAATCCGCTCTGAGACGCCACCTCCGTCACCGGAAGTTCGCTCTCCCGAAGCAATAAAGCCGCCTGTGCCATACAGAAGCTCTGCCGGAACTCGGAAAAACTCTGTCCCAGTTCTCTTTTCATCCGGGCGCTGAGGTAACCCGGCGTGTATCCAAAATGAGCAGCAGCTTCCGCCAGAGTAACCGTCCGATAGCGACTTTCGATATACCGCACCACCCGGTACAGAACATCCTGCTGTCCAGTCTCCTGTTCCCCTTTCGACGCCCGCCGGATATCCACCAGCAAAACACCAAACAACTGCTCAACCGCTTCCCCCGAAAATCCATCGGGGTCAAACGCCTCCTGCATCATACGGCAGATGGTATCCCGCGCAGCCGACATCCCGGTATGCAGCAGCAGCGGGCGGCTGTCTTCTCCACAACAGCCGGCATACCAGTCGGCAAGCCAGCGGCCAGAGGTCATCTCTCGGTCAAACAGATCGGTCGACAGAATCAGATTGACTGCGATGTCTTCTGCCCCACAGTTGTCAATCCAATGGGTCAGCCCCGGCGGAATGAAGAAAAAATCCCCTCGCGTCAGTGTCGCCTGTCCACGGTTCCAATGGTGGGTAACAGCGCCGTCATACAGATACATCACCTCAAGATAATCATGGCTGTGCGGCGGAGTCGGCTGAAAACGGCCATGGGTGGCAAAACGGAGCAGCTGGGAAGTCTGACCCTGAAACCGCAGATCGGCAGCAAAATGAATCATTGCACCGCTCATCCGTTTTTGTATTTCGGGATTGATTACCCGCTCTTCCAGCCGTATCTGTCGCAGAAAGGCGTCCAGTCCGTCTTTATCCATCTTTACAGTCTCCCCCCCAAAATACAGCAAAAAGCCGGATATGGATATGAAAAATCATTGAAATGGATATATCCTTTCCCGGTTCTTTTTATTATTATAGAAGAAAAGAATCGGATTTTCAAGCCGAAAACAGAAAGGATGTTTGCTGTGAAAAACAGTCGGATTGCACAGCTGCTGGCTGGCAAGGGTGAGAACTATATCCTCCCCTTCATGTGGCAGCATGGAGAAGATGAACAGCCCCTGCGGGAATATGTACAGGTCATCCGCCAGTCAGGATGCCGGGCAGTCTGTCTCGAAGCGCGCCCCCACCCGGATTTTGCCGGGGACGGCTGGTGGCACGACCTGGATATTATCCTGGAAGAAGCGCAGAAACTGGAGATGAAGGTCTGGATTCTGGACGACGCCCACTTCCCGACCGGCTTTGCCGCAGGCAGTGTCAAACAGGCGCCCAATGAGCTGCGCAAGCAATATCTCTGTTATGCCCGTGCAGATGTCTGCGGGCCGAGCACCGAGATCGAACTGAATGTCGGCGAGATGATCCACCCGTTTATCATGCCGGCGGCAGGCCCGTTTGCGCAGCCGGACAAAAAACATTATGATGATGATACACTTCTGCATGTCGTCGCCTGGAAGGCGGAACCGTACAATAAAATGTCCGACCCGATCGACCTGACCGGCCTGGTAAAAGATGGAAAACTCTACTGGTCTGTACCAGACGGCTACTGGAAGATCTACGTCCTGTACACCACCCACAATGGGATTGGCCGGGATGATTATATCAATATGCTGGACGAAAAGTCCTGTGCTTTGCAGATTGAGCATGTCTATCAGCCGCACTTTGCCCACTACGGCCATCTGTTTGGCAGCGTGATCGCCGGGTTCTTCTCGGATGAACCCGCAATCGGCAACACAGTCGGATTTGATTTTGATGAATCCATCGGCAGAAAGGAAATGTCCCTGCCCTGGAGCCGCCATCTGCCGGGTATGATGGAACAACGGCTGGGAGAAAACTGGATGGACCTGCTGCCGCTTCTGTGGCACCCCGCGTCTGACGAACAGCTGGTCGCACGGGTCCGGGTCGGATATATGGACATCGCTACCCAACTGGTGGAGCAGTGCTTCTCAAATCAGCTTGGCAACTGGTGCGCAGAGCATGGGGTTATGTATATCGGACACCTGGTCGAAGACAACGACGTTCACGCCCGATTCGGGTGCTCTCTTGGACACTATTTCCGGGGACTGGGCGGACAGCATATGGCCGGTATTGACAATATCGGCAACCAGGTGCTGATCGGCGGTGGCGACAGCCAGCGGATTCCCCGTTTCGGCGGAACAGGAGACGGCGAGTTCTACCATTATGAGCTGGGCAAGCTGGGGGCCTCCCATTCCCACATCGACCCGAAAAAGCAGGGCCGCGCGCTGTGTGAAAACTTTGGTGCCTACGGCTGGCAGACCGGCGTCAAAACGATGAAATACCTTGCCGACCATTTCCTGGTCCGCGGCATCAACTATTATACCCCGCATGCTTTTTCTCCCAAGGCGTTTCCCGACCCCGACTGCCCGCCCCACTTCTACGCACACGGAGAAAATCCGCAGTTTAAGGCATTCGGCGAACTAATCGGATATATGAACCGGGTCTGCCACCTGATTAACGGCGGCATCTCGCTGCCGGACGTCGCGGTGCTCTACCACGCTGAAAACGAATGGGCAGGCGATTATCAGTCGGACAAGGTGGTCTGCCGGGAACTGACCGAACATCAGATTGACTTCGACATCATTCCGGCTGACCTTCTGGGCAATCTGTCCGCATGGAACAGCTGCCTGAAAGATGGGCAGCTCTGGCTGAACGGCCGTCCGGTTCAAGCCCTTGTCATTCCCTACGCGCAGTTCATCCCGCGCGCGGCAGCCGAATTCATCCGTCAGGCGGCAGCATGCGAATTCCCTGTCTTCTGCACCGAAAAAGCCCCCGAAGGGGTCAGCGATGCCAGCAGAGAGGAACAGGCCGATTATCAGGCCCTGCTGCAAAACATCTCCGTCCTTCCCACCCATCAGCTTGCCGCACAGCTGAACCGTACCATCCGCCGGGACATCTCTATTCAGCCGGATTTCCGCCGACTCACCGTCTATCACTACCGTACCGACTGCGATATCCTGCTGCTACTCAACGAAGACCCCGGAAAGGCCTTTACCGGCGAAGTGACCGTTTGTGCAGAAGGTACACCGGTACAGTATGACGCGCTGGACAACTGCCTCCGTCCGATTGAAAGCCGGTCGGTAGACGGAAAAACCATCCTTTCGATCAGCCTTGCCCCGCTGGAATTGGCGATTATCTCCTTTGACCGGGAAGACAGTGATTCTGTTGCAGCTTTTCCCGCTCCCAAGCAGCAGACAGTCCTCAACAGCTTTACCGTTTCCCGCTGTGAATCCAAGGCCTACCCGCAGTTTACCGACCCGGTCCAGATCGAAAATCCGGGCAATATGGGACGGATATATCCCGACTTCTCAGGATACTACCGCTATCAGGCAGATGTATCGGTGCCCGAATGCAGTCAGGCGGTTCTGACCGTCGGCGATGCCGGTGAAACAGTCGAGTTGTTTGTCAACGATGTGTCAGCTGGCATCCGTTTTGCACAGCCTTACCGGTTTGACATTTCAAGCCTGCTCCATCCGGGTGAAAACCAGATCACACTGGATATCGCAACAACGCCTGAACGCAAAACAGCAGCAATGCAGCCAGGACAGCCCGCTTTCATGAAAAATCATCTGATATCTCCGACCGGCCTTCTTGGATCGGTGACTGTCAGCTGGTCTGAATAAACTAAATCGCCCATTGCCAACAGAACTTTCCTCTGTTGGCAATGGGCATTCTTTTATAGAAAGGTTATTTTAAAAACAGTTCGATGACAGGAACGACGACAGGCGGCTTGATTGCCGGGAGACTGAGCACCAGCAGATCATCACTCTGAGATAGTCCGTCACCAAAATGCTCGACTTTTCCCTCGGTAAAGCGTACCTCGCTGCCATCGTGCAAAAACTGGGCGTATTCCACCTTTCCTGCAAACCCTTTCAGTTCAAGGAAGGCATACGGATACTGGAACAGATGGACATACAACCGATGCCCGTCTTCGCTCTGGGTCAAGCGGCAGCCAGCCGGTGCGGTAAATTCAGGGTCAGCCATTGTGCAGCCATAAATCGAACGGCTGCAATATTTCATCCAGTCACCAATCGCAGCAAGCGCTTCGGTCGCGCGGTGATCAAAATATCCCCGCGCGGTCGGCCCGACATTCAACAATAAATTACCGCCCAGCGAAACCGTCGTGACCAACATCTGCACCAGCATTTCCGGCGACTTCCAGCTCATCTCATCCCGGTAATATCCCCACGAACCGGAAAATGTTTGGCAGGCTTCCCAGGTAACCAGCTGCCCCGCATCATCCGTCAGCCAGGACTGAGGCTGGTACTGTTCCGGCGTCCAGAGATCCTGTTCAATCCCGGCACGGTTGTCAATAATAATGCCCGGCTGCAAAGAGCGCGCCAGTGCAATTAATTTTTCTGCTTCCCAATCGTCTTTACCTTTACCCCTCATCCAGGGTTTGCCGGGCATCGTCATATCCGGGTAGGAGAAATCAAACCAGAGGATATCTATTTTGCCATAACCGGTCAGCAGCTCGGTCACCTGATCCCGCATATACTGGGCATACCGTTTCATATCACGGCCGACATTCTGCTGTTCAGCGTCGGGGTCATCCCGTCTGGGATGGTTGGGGTCAATCGTAAAGTCCGGGTGATGCCAGTCGATCAACGAATAATAAAAGCCGATTTTCAGTCCCTCTGCCCGGAAAGCATCGACAAACTCCCGCACCAGATCGCGTCCTGCCGGGGTATTGGTTGCTTTATAATCGGTGTACTGAGAGTCGAACAGACAAAATCCTTCATGATGCTTGGTCGTCAGAACCGCGTATTTCATCCCGGCGGCCTTTGCCTGCCGCGCCCATTCCCGCGGGTCAAACAGATCAGGGTCAAAATGCCGGAAATACCGGTCATAGAGTTCTTCCGGTGTGCGTTCATGGTTTTTGACCCATTCATGCCGGGCAGGAAGAGCGTACAGCCCCCAGTGAATAAACATTCCAAAACGGTCATGCCGGAACCATTCGGTGTCCCCCGGCGTTTTTCTAACCTGATATACTGACATTGCAGTCATCCTTTCCGTCCTGAGTGAAACTACGATGTTTGCTTAACTTCAACGACAGTATACAACGCCGTGCGGCAGAAAGTCAAGGCATTTTCCATAAAAAATACGCCCTGAATATTTTCAGAGCGTACATTCTGCATGATATTTAATTATCTTCGGTTGTTGCGTCGGTTCACCAGCAGCATCAGTCGCAACAGCTGGGTCACTGAAACCGCCAGTGCCGCAACATAAGTCATCGCGGCAGCCGAAAGCACCTTCTGTGCACCTGCCAATTCCTCACCTTCAAGCAATCCCTGCTGACGGATGGCGGTGAGCGCCCGCCGGGAAGCGTCAAACTCGGTCGGCAGCGTTACCAGCTGGAAAATTGTGCTGAGTGCAAAACAGGCAACCCCGGCATATGCCATCGTCGCAAAGAAATAAGAAGTCGCGCCGAACAGCAATCCCAGGATAATCAGCGGCATCGACAGCCTTGACCCGATATTGGTCAGCGGAACGATTGCCGTTCGTATCTTGACCGGCAGATAGTTCTGTGCGTGCTGGACCGCATGTCCCGCCTCATGACAGGCAACGCCGATCGCCGCAGTGGAACTGCTCCCATAAACGCTGTCCGAAAGCCGGATCACGTTGGTCCGCGGGTCATAATGGTCGGTCAGGCTTCCTGAAACCCGCTCAATCCGCACACCATACAGTCCGTTGTACCGCAAAACTGCCTCAGCAGCCTGCGCTCCGGTCAGCCCACGGGATGCGTACTGGTTCTGGTACCGCGCAAAGGTGGATTTCACCCTTCCGCTCGCCCACAGCGCGAACACCACCGCCGGCAGTACCAGTACAATATATGTCCAGTCGAAATACATCAATCTGCCTCCTTATGGCCTGGCATACCAGATTTTCCTGTATCATCAAGTATGCCGCACAGCAGGCGTTTCATACCACCCACTGTGCGGCAATTTTTGTCTGTCAATCAGACTTTGGCCAGAATCGCCTTTGCCATCGCAAGACCGATCTCGGTGCCCTGCTCGCAGACTTCCATACCCTCAAATTCCAGAGAGATATAGCCGTCAAAGCCGGAATGTTTGATCAGCCGCAGGATGTCCCAGATCTCCATGTCGCCCTGTCCGAGAATCGAACCACGCAGCATCTTGCCGCCCATCGTCTCAAACCAGGAACCGTTGTTGCAGTTGAACATCTCGGTCTGATCGGGGAGCTGTTCCTTTTTACGGATGTAAAAGTCCTTGAGGTGAATCATCTCAGCAAACGGCAGGCATTTCTTGACCGCCGCAATCGGGTCCTCGTCCACACAGAGGAAGTTGCCGACGTCAACTGTCATCTTCAGGTTGGGGCGGTTGATCGCGTCGATCAGGCTGAGCACACGGTCGGAACCATTGATAAAGAAACCATGGTTTTCCATGACAATGTTGATGCCCTTTTCAGCAGCATAGTCGCACAGCAATGCGCCATTTCTGACCATCTGAGGGAACTCGGCGTTGAAATTATGGATGGTGTTGGTCGAAAAAGGACGGCGGAAGGACGCAACGTCAAAGCGCATCCGTTTGAGGCCGAGTCTTTCGGCGGCGTCGATATGGCGTTTGATCCGTTCAATTTCGGCCGCCTGTTCCGCCTCATCGGTTTTCAGCAGGTCGCCGTTGACCGAATAGGTTGAAATTTCGATACCGGCGCTGGCGCATTTTTCCCGAACATGGTCGATCAGCTCGGTATTCAGTTTTTTCTCCGGGGTGACAAACTCCAGATGGAACGGGACAAACTCGATATGCTCACAGCCA
>DVLN01000077.1 GCA_018715465.1 Candidatus Faecivivens stercorigallinarum
GGACGAAACAACCCTGATTCGGGAAGGTTATTCGATCTTCCCCAGCAAGTTCGGCATGGAATCCTATGAATATCTTTGGAAGAATGCTGATCAGATTGGCCGCGCCTATGGTATTACGGTTCTGATCACCGCTGTCGGTACCACTGCCAGTCTGATTATGACCGTTATGATGGCTTATCCGCTCTCAAGAAGAGAGTTTTTCGGAAGAAATGTATGTGCATTCTACGTCTTCTTCACGATGCTGTTTAACGGCGGTCTGGTTCCGACCTACATCATGTACACCCGTTACCTGCACATCAAGAACACCCTGTGGGCATTGCTGATCCCCTCGCTGCTGATCAGTGCCTTCTACGTCATCATGATGCGCACCTACTTTACGACCAACATCCCCGAAGCGGTTATCGAAGCAGCCCGTATTGACGGCGCAGGCGAATGGAGAATCCTGTTCACCATTGTTCTGCCGATGTCGCTGCCGATGATTGCAACGATGGCACTGCTGATCGGTCTGGGCTACTGGAACGACTGGAAAAACGGTCTGTACTATCTGACCGATAACCGTCTGTTCTCCATTCAGAACATGCTGAACAACATGCTCAAGGACGTACAGTTCCTCAAATCGGGCGCGGACGCTTCCGCTGCATCCGACGTCCTGCAGGACATGCCCAGCGTCGGTATCAAAATGGCGATCGCCGTTATTGGTGCACTACCGGTCATGATTGTTTACCCCTTCTTCCAGAAGTACTTTGTCAAAGGTATCACCATCGGCGCTGTCAAAGGCTAATTGGGTTCACCAACAGATATCATTGTTGCCCGAATAGTCTGTCATTTATCTGGACGGCAGGTACATCTGCAATATCCGAATCAATCCGTATTATATTTTTAAGAACAAGCTGCGGTTCATCTCTCTTCCGAACCGCAGCTTGTTCTTTTGTCCTCACTTGACAGAATTTCAAATCGGTATATAATCAAAAGATGAATACCCGTGTCTTCCGGTTGCGGCCTTTTCGCAACAACTACACAAGGAGCTTTATTGTATATGAAAAAAATACTGCTGATCGCCACTGGCGGCACCATCGCCTGTAAACGTACCGACTCGGGACTGACCCCGCTGATGACTTCTGACGATCTGATTGCCTATGTGCCACAGGCAAAAAACTTCTGTAAAACAGACGCTGTCCAGCTGCTCAACCTGGACAGCACCAATATCCGGCCGGAGCACTGGCTGATGATGGCCCGCTGTATCCGGGAAAACTATCCCCATTACGATGGTTTTGTCATCTGCCATGGTACCGATACGATGGCGTTTACCGCTGCCGCTCTCTCTTATTTGATCCAAAATTCCCCCAAACCGGTCATCATTACCGGCGCCCAGCGGCCAATTGATATGGAGGATACCGACGCGCGGATTAATCTGCTGGACAGCCTCTGCTATGCTTCCTGCCCGGACGCGCATGGAATCAGCATCGTATTTGACGGCAATGTTATCGCGGGCACCCGTGCCCGCAAGATGCGGACAAAAAGTTACAATGCCTTTTCTTCGATCAATTTTCCCTATCTGGCCACCATCCGGGACGGCCATATTGTCCACTATATTAAAGAAGAGATCACCGGTTGTCCGGCATTTTACGACAGACTGTGCAGCAATGTTTTTCTGCTGAAACTGATTCCAGGTATGTCTCCCAGTATCCTTGCGCTGGCAGGTGAGGCAAACGATGCAGTGATTATTGAGAGCTTCGGCGTCGGCGGCCTTCCCTATGGAGAAGAAGACGGCAAAGAAAACTTTCTTTCTGTCGCCAGACGGCTGCTTGAAAACGGCAAGCTGGTGGTCATGGCCACCCAGGTGGTCCATGAAGGAAGTGACCTTGGAGTATACGCAGTCGGACGCGAAGCGGAGGAACTGGGGCTTCTGGAAACCGGTGATATGACACTGGAAGCCGCTGTCACCAAAGTCATGTGGATCCTCGGTCAGACAAGAGACCCAGATACCATCCGCTCGATGTTTACAACAACCATTGCGCACGACCGGCTGTACTGATTAAGATTTTTCAACATTCCCAACAGATTGCTGTGAAAAACCCGCTGTACCTTAATTGGAGGACAGCGGGTTTTGATATTATAAGGACGTTTTCTCTGATTCATCCAGCTGTTGGTCAGATGTTTCCGTGCCTGATGATTCAGCAGGAGTCGAATCGGTCTGTTCGGAAGATTCCGTCTCCGACTGCGTAGAGGATTCGCTGCTGGTTTCTGTAGAACTGTCCGACTGCTCTGAACTCTCAGACGAACTCTCCTGTGGCCCAAAATCCTCTTCAATCCGATCAGGACGGAAAACATCCATTGCTTCAAATGAAGTAAAAGTCAGACTCAGTCCCGCATCGGGTACTGTCAATCCAATTGGCATATAATCTGCCTTCCCCAGCAAAAGCGCATATCCGCCTGTATCCGTCTGCCCGGTCGCACACCAACCCTCCGCCGATTCGGTAATGGTCATGCCCTCCGGCTGGGAAAGAACTTTCAGCGTACCTGCCACCATACTCCCAAGATTGGCAGCAGGCATCGCGTCCGGCTGAATGCTGATACCCTTATAGCTGACGGTCAGATTACCGTTTTCAACACTATCGACCGAAAAGCTCAGTCCCTCCAGATGCTCAGGTGACAGCACCTCCACCAGACAGCAATCCTCCGACCGGGTGATCTGCGCCTGTAAGGACAATACCTCCTGCTGCTCATCTATCGCCTCTCCTGAATCATCCGACGGCAGGGCGATTGCAATGTCCGCAAGCGCTGAAAAGTCACCTGAAAAAATTGACGAAACTGCTGCAGCGTCCGGCGGTCCCGGTGTCTTTTCCGCACCGCAGCCGGTCAGGATACTGCCAGCGGCGGTTACTGCCAGTATCCCTGCCGTCCACCTTCTGATCCATCTCTTTATCCGACTATTTTGCCCACAAAGTTGCCTGCAATTTTTTTTATCTTCGATGCACCCCATTGTTGTATGCCCTCCCCCGACTATGTTTGCTGTCAGACAGGACAACATATGCACCAGACAGGACAAATAGACCAGTCTTGTCAATAGTTGCAGCACGCAGAAGAGCGGGACCTGGTAAAGGCCCCGCTCTTCCGCTGCGCTTAAAGAATATAGGAGTTTGAAGTCTGTCAAAATGAAGGATGGGCAATATTGCCCGGTAAATGATCAGTTGTCATCCTGCAATGCGTCATATCCTTCCTCACCGGTCCGGACCTTGACGACGTTCTGCACACCATAGACAAAGATCTTACCATCACCGATATGGCCGGTATAGAGTACCCTCTTCGCGGTTTCAATGACCCGCTCGACCGGAACCTTGCAGACAACGATCTCAACTTCGATCTTCGGCAGCAGGTTCATCTCTACCGGAACACCGCGGTAATATTCAGGTGCACCCTTCTGCATGCCGCAGCCCATTACGTTGGTGACCGTCATACCGGTGACACCAATCTGGGAGAGTGCCTGACGAAGCTGCTCAAAACGAGCCTGCTTCATGATAATATCAATTTTGGTAAACCGCATACCGGTGTCGCTGGTCATCTGCGGAACCGGGGTACTGCTGAGCTGGACGGGAACAGCAACATCCGAGGCGACATTGCCAGTCACCTGTCTGTTTTCATCCAGTGCAGAAACGATACCAGTACCGGCCTCAACAGAAGGCATAAAGTCCGCGTAAGCACTGACCAGGCCATGTTCGGAGATATCCAGGCCGGCAATCTCTTCTTCTGCCGAGCAGCGCAGGCCAATGGTATGCTGAATCACTTTGAAAACAATTGTGATCATGACGGCGACAAACACTGCTACAGTGACTACACCAAGAACCTGGATGCCAAAGAATTTGAACCCGCCGCCGTAGAAAACGCCGCCATCGGTTGCAAACAGACCAGTCAGAATGGTACCCAGCGAACCGCAAACACCATGTACCGAAATCGCGCCGACCGGGTCGTCGATTTTGGCAACGCGGTCAAAGAATTCGATTGCCAGCACAATGACAACGCCAAAAATAATGCCCATGATTGCGGCACCCAGCGGCGAAACCATATCACAGCCGGCAGTGATGCCAACCAGGCCGGCCAGAGCTGCGTTGTAAGTCATCGAGACATCCGGCTTTTTATAGCGGACCCAGGTAAAGATCAGCGTGGTGCAGCAGGCGACCGCTGCGCAGAGGTTGGTGTTGACAAAAATCAGGGAAGCAGATTCCATTGCTGCGTCGCTGTCCATAGCGACAGTCGAACAGCCGTTGAAACCGAACCAGCAGAACCACAGGATAAAGACGCCCAGCGTCGCAATTGCGAGGTTATGACCAAGGATAGCACGAGGCTTACCGTCTTTGCCATACTTGCCAATTCGCGGCCCAAGGAGCTTGGCACCGATCAGCGCACAGATACCACCGACCATATGCACTGCGGTAGAACCGGCAAAGTCATGGAATCCAAGCTGAGACAGCCAGCCGCCGCCCCAGATCCAGTGACCGGAAATCGGATAGATGAGCAGAGAAATAACGGCTGAATAGATACAATAAGCGGAAAATTTGGTGCGTTCCGCCATTGCACCCGAAACGATGGTCGCCGCAGTCGCGCAGAAGACAGTCTGGAAAATGACAAACGCCCACAGCGGCACACCAGCCGGCAAAATGTGAGAATAATCCGCCTGAATCGTCGGATCAAACCAACCGATGATGCTGTTGCCTGCACCAAACATCAATCCAAATCCAATCAGCCAGAACACCGGTGTACCGATACAAAAATCCATCAGGTTTTTCATCAGGATATTGCCGGTATTTTTGGCACGGGTAAAACCCGCTTCACACATCGAAAAACCCGCTTGCATGAAGAAGACCAATGCAGCGCCCAGCAGCACCCATATGGTGTTTGCAGAAGAATACAACATACTCAATTCCCTCCAGATTATCCTCCCAAACGTACGCTGAACGTTTATGGAGTATAATTAGTTTCCGGTATCTGTTTTTATGCCGGAATTCACAAAGGCGTAAACCAGTCCCTTTGGGATAAAGGGATGGTTCACGCCTTTGTGAACAATATAAGATTTTACGCCCTCAGATGCAATCAGTCTTTTACATACCAGAGCATCTGGGTGTAGGTGGGCAGCGGCCAGAAATCTTCACCGCAGACCTGTTCGGCATGGTCAGCCGCCATCCGAAGTCTATCCATGATCGGGATGACCACATCATGGAATCCTCTCGCACTGCTCAGCGGATCGGGGTCATTTTTGGCAGCTTTTCTCGCGACACGCAGATCGTTGATCGCTTCGCTGATAATATCCGCACATTCCGCCAGTGTTTCCAGCTGATGCTCCTCGGCATTGCAGGAAATCTTGGCATTGACGGTCTTTTTGACAGCAATCGTAGAAGCCAGCTGATTCTCATAATCAATGATGGCCGGAACAATCTGCTGGTTGGCCATCTCCAGCATGGTCAGTGCTTCAATGTTCAGAACTTTGGAATAGTTTTCCAGTCCAACCTCATAGCGGGCATTCATTTCAGCGGGGCTCATGACACCAAAGTCGTTCATCAGCCGCAGATTCTTTTCCGCCATCATGGTAGGCAATGCATCAACTGTCGATTTGAGGTTAAGCAGACCTCTCTTTTCAGCCTCAACCGGCCATTCTTCCGAATAACCGTTTCCGTTGAAGATGATCCGTTTATGTTCTTTCACCGTCTTCTTGACCAATGCCATTGCTTCAGCTTCGAAGTTTTCAGCGTTTTCCAGAACATCGGCAAATTCACGCAGTTCTTTTGCAACCGCTGTATTTAAAACGGTATTGACATCCGACAGGTTCATATTGGAACCGGGAGCGCGGAACTCAAATTTATTGCCGGTAAAGGCAAACGGAGAAGTACGGTTGCGGTCGGTGTTATCTTTGGAGAACTTGGGCAGTACCGCAACACCGAGGTCCATCTTCTGGCGCTCGTGGTCATGATATTCGGCGTCACCAGCCAGTGCATCAATGACTTCGCCCAGCTCATCGCCAACAAACATCGAGATAATGGCGGGAGGTGCTTCATTTGCACCCAGACGGTGGTCGTTGCCAGGAGAAGCAACCGCAACACGCAGCAGATCCTGATATTCGTCGACAGCCTTGATAACCGCAGCGAGGAAGACCAGGAAGCGCAGGTTTTCCATCGGCTTCTTGCCGGGGTCCAGCAGGTTCAATCCGGGAGCGGAAATCGACCAGTTATTATGTTTGCCGGAGCCGTTGACACCAGCAAAAGGCTTTTCATGCAGCAGGCAAACCAGGCCATGCTTTTCGGCAACCTTTTTCATGACTTCCATTGTCAGCAGGTTGCCGTCAATTGCCGAGTTGGTGGTTGAGAAGATCGGGGCAAGTTCATGCTGAGCCGGTGCAACCTCATTGTGTTTGGTCTTGGCGAGAATACCCAGTTTCCAGAGTTCCTCGTCTACTTCCTTCATATAGGCGGAAACAGCAGGACGGATTACGCCAAAATAATGCTCTTCCATCTCCTGTCCTTTTGCAGGCGGGCAACCAAACAGGGTACGTCCGGTCAAAATCAGGTCTCGTCTGGCTTTATAGTCCTCTTTATCAACCAGGAAATATTCCTGTTCAGCACCAACCGTAGAGGAAACGCGGGGTACATCAATTCCA
Organism: Candidatus Faecivivens stercorigallinarum; assembly: GCA_018715465.1. GTDB lineage: Bacteria > Bacillota > Clostridia > Oscillospirales > Ruminococcaceae > Faecivivens > Faecivivens stercorigallinarum. Next base: position 6,647 of record DVLN01000077.1, read on the forward strand.
AACAGCTTCAGCACACGGCAGGCCTGATTGGAAACCGCATCCATCGAACGGAGCAGAGGGGTCTTTTTATCCAGTGCTTCGCCGGTGTATGAGCAAAACGCAGTCGGAATGCAGAGGGTATCATCTTTAATAAAGGCATAGGAAGTCGGATCCCATGCGGTATAGCCTCTCGCCTCACAGGTTGCCCGCAGGCCGCCGGAAGGGAAGGAGGATGCGTCCGGCTCACCTTTGACCAGTTCTTTACCGGAAAACTCCATGATGACGCCGCCATCCGCAGTCGGGCTGATAAAACTATCGTGCTTTTCGCTGGTAATGCCGGTCAAAGGCTGGAACCAATGGGTGTAATGGGTAGCGCCCATTTCACATGCCCAGTCCTTCATCGCGTTGGCAACAATGTTTGCAACCGACAGATCCAACGGCTCACCGTTGTCAATCGTCTTTTTAAGTGCCTTGTAGGTTTCTTTTGGTAACCGCTGGCGCATCGTTGCATCATTGAATACCTTGCTGCCGAACATTTCGGGAACAGTGCTCATATAAAGATCCTCCTTTATTTCAGCGCTGCGGAAAATTTGACCGCAGTCATGTAATGTAAGACTTCAGAAAGCAGCTTTTTAAAACTTCCCTGAATATGAGATAAGGCGCTGTAGGACTTTCCTGACCTACAGCGCCTTTGCTGTTTACGCGT
>DVLN01000078.1 GCA_018715465.1 Candidatus Faecivivens stercorigallinarum
TAACCGTCGTTTGACGGAACAGATCATGTGTCGACCGTTGGATTCCTGCTGTCATAGCAGTAAATCAGAGCAGGAGCAAGTTGTCGGGGGATTTCCTGACAGCAATGGTGTTTTATGCACTTTTCCCGCCTTCACAGAGTTTCTCTGTGAAGGATTTTTTTATGTCTGTAGTGATAAAAATTCTTCTGACCTTACTTTGTCCATCATAAAATATTGAAAAGGAGGTTGTTTTTGAAAAAATGGACACCACACAGGTTGTTCTGCTCTGTGCCGGAGTAGCAGTTGTCGCTGCGGCCGCATCGGGTATTCCGCTCTTTTTTGCGGGTATCAGCCACCGGAAAAAGACGGCGGAAGCGGAGATCGGTTCGGCGGAAGAGCAGGCCAAAAAGGTAATCAATGATGCGTATAAGACAGCGGAAACCCGTAAAAAGGAAATGCTGGTCGAAACGCGTGAAGAAATTCATCAGCTTCGCAACGAAGCTGACCGCGATATTAAAGAACGCCGCAGTGAAATTTCCCGGCAGGAACGCCGTATTCAGCAGAAGGAAGAATCTCTTGACCGCAAGCTGGAAAATGCCGAGAAAAAGGAAGAACAGATCCAGCAGAAGCTCGCTTCCGCTGAGGAAAAGCTGGCTGAGGCGGATACCATTAAGAAATCTCAGCTGGATCAGCTGGAACGGATTTCCGGTCTGACAGTTTCGCAGGCAAAGGAACAGCTCCTTGAGAGCCTGGAAGGCGAACTGGTGCATGAAAAGGCACTGAAGATCGCGAGCTTTGAGCAGCAGCTCAAGGATGAGGCAGAGGAAAAAGCACGCAACATCCTTTCTCTGGCGATCACCCGCTGTGCGGCCGATCATGTCAGTGAAGCGACGGTTTCGGTCGTCACCCTTCCCAGCGATGAGATGAAGGGCCGTATCATCGGCCGTGAAGGACGCAACATCCGTGCGCTGGAGACGTTGACCGGTGTTGATCTGATCATCGACGATACACCGGAGGCAATCACCCTTTCCTGCTTTGACCCGGTCCGCAGAGAGATTGCCCGCCTGTCGCTGGAAAAACTGATCGCCGACGGACGGATTCATCCTGCCCGTATCGAGGAAACAGTCGAAAAGGCCAAAAAGGAAGTCGAAGCCAAGATCAAGGCGGAAGGCGAACGCGCCATGATGGAAACCAATGTGCATGGCCTGCATCATGAACTGGTCCGCCTGCTGGGCCGTCTTTATTACCGGACGTCCTATGGACAGAATGTGCTGGATCATTCGATTGAGGTTTCCCATCTGGCCGGCATCATGGCTTCCGAGCTGGGGGTGGATGTAACCTTCGCAAAGCGTGCAGGTCTGCTGCATGATATTGGTAAGGCACTCAACCATGAGATCGAAGGTTCCCACGTTCAGATCGGTGTGGATGTCTGCCGGAAGTATAAGGAAAGCGCTGCGGTCCTGCATGCGATTGAAGCGCATCACGGCGACGTCGAGACCAAAACGGTTGTTGCGGCGCTGGTGCAGGCGGCGGACGCTGTTTCGGCGGCGCGGCCGGGTGCACGCCGGGAGAATCTGGAGAATTATATCAAACGGCTCCAGAAGCTGGAAGAGATTGCTTCTTCCTTCTCGGGCGTAGAAAAATGTTATGCGATTCAGGCCGGACGTGAAATTCGGATCATCGTCAAGCCGGAACAGGTTAAAGATGAGGATATGCCGCTGATTGCCCGTGAGATTGTGAAACGGGTGGAGACGGAACTGGAGTATCCGGGCACCATTAAAGTACATCTGACCCGTGAGAGCCGGGCAATTGATTACGCAAAATAATTGCTGAATAGAAAACTGCTGCTGTGCATCCGCTTTTGCGGAGATACGGCAGCAGTTTTTATGTTATGACTGATTTTTCCTTCGCAGCATGCTGCGGTATTCAGTAGGACTGACCCCGGTATGCTGCCTGAACACCCGCGAAAAATACAGCGGGTCGGAAAACCCGGATGAAAAGGCGATGCTTTTGACCGATAAATCTTCCCGTGCCAGAAGCCCCCGGGCTTTTTGCAGACGCAGCTCCAAAATATACTGGTTTGGGCCGGTCCCCAGCTCCCGTTTAAACCATCGGTATATGGAAACACGGTTCAAATGAAAGCGCGCGGCGAGCAGATTGATATTGAGTTCCGGCTGCTGGAGATTGTTTTCGATAAATTCCAGCAGCCGGATAAAATTATCCTGCCTGGAGGATTCTACCGCCGGATAGGTTTCCAGATACCATGAAAGCAGAAGCCGGAGATTGCCGCTGCTGCGGCAGAGCTCAGCGGCGGTTGAAGTACCGAATTGACACACTGTCTGCTGAAATAACTGTTCCAGCCGGTCAGATGTTTGTTCCGCAATCGGATTCTTTTCAGATAGGGAGCAGTTTTCCATCAGCTGGCGCGCTTCCGTTCCTGAGAAGTTGACCCAGATATATTTCCAGGGGTCTTCCCTGTCGGGATAGTACCGGATGAGAACGCCGGGGATGATCAGAAAACTTTGCCCGGCAGCCAGGTAAAAAGTTTTTCCAGCGCATTCAAAGTACCCGCACCCGGATACAACATAATGGATGATATAAAGATCGCGGATTCCCGGCCCCCATTGAAATGGCCCCTGGTAATCCATCGTTCCGGCATCGTACAGCGTCAGAAACAGCGGTTCTTCCTTCATGGCGTATTCCTTTCACCTTGCAACAAAAATCCATATATTTGCAACAAATATCTCTTTATCGAAATGATTTTCCATGTATAATGATACTATACGGTAAGCGGAAAGTCAATCGCCCGTAAAGGCGGCTGACGGTGACAGAAAGGAATGGTAAAACAATGTTTGTCAATACTCCCCCTCTTGGATGGAACACCTGGAATACGTTTGGTGCAAAGATCAACGAAGAACTGATTTTGCAGGCAGCAGACGCAATGATTGAAACCGGGCTGAAGGATGCCGGATATAACTATGTGGTTATTGACGATATCTGGGCGCTGAAGGAACGGGACGCAGATGGGAAACTGGTTCCCGACCCGGAAAAATTCCCGCACGGCATGAAATATATTGCCGATTATCTGCATGAAAGAGGATTAAAGTTCGGGATGTATTCCTGTGCCGGATATCTGACCTGTGCAGGGTATCCCGCCAGCTATGAGCATGAATGGGATGACGCCAAGAGCTTTGCCGAATGGGAAGTCGATTTCCTCAAATACGACTATTGTTTCCATCCGGTCAGCGTCCGCGCCGATATCCTGTATAAACGGATGGGGCTGGCACTTGCCAACTGCGGACGGGACATCCTGTTTTCGGCCTGTTCCTGGGGCAGCGACCATACCCGTCGTTGGATTAAGGAAACTGGTGCATCCATGTGGCGCTCTACTGGAGACATCATGGATTCCTGGGCCTCCATCCGGGACATTGCGCAGTCGCAGCTTAAGGTGATGGAATACAACGGGCATGGCTGTTTCAACGATATGGATATGCTGGTTGTCGGGATGAACGGACAGGGAAATGTCGGTTTGACCGGTTGTACTTATGAAGAGTACCGGCTGCATTTTTCGCTGTGGGCATTTATGAATTCCCCGCTGATGATCGGCTGTGACATCCGTCAGATGGATGAACAGACCCGGTCGATTCTGACAAACCGGAATATCCTTGCCATCAACCAGGACCCGGATGGACGTTCCCCCTTCTTTGTCAACAGTCATGTATTTACACCGGCTGAAAATCGCGGCCCGGACGATGCGTTTTATAAAGATTATCCGCTCGACACGCCGATTCTGGCAAAATTCCTGTCCAATGGAGATATTGCAATCGGCCTGTTCAACCTGTCGGATACCGAGGTCAGCATGTGGCAGGGAACCATTACCTTTGATATGCTGGGGCTTCCAGCCACATCGGGTAAGACACTGGAACTGCTTGATCTGTGGAGCGGAGAAGTTTTCCGTGCTGTAAACGGCGTTATTCAGATCAATAAATGTGCGCCGCATGACTGCCGGGTATTTCGCGCAAAAATCGTGGATGCCGACTGATGGTTTGCAGAAAGTGCGGGCGGACGCTGACAGCGGACGAGATCGGGCTGTATAAAAAGATGGTGCATCGGGGAGCGACCAGCTTTCTGTGCATCAGCTGTCTGTCGGCTCATTTTGGATGCAGCGAAGAGCTGCTCCGTCAGAAGATGGTGCAGTTCAAACGAATGGGCTGTATGCTGTTTCCGCCTGAAAATCGTGAAGAATAAAAGCGGGAGACAATCTGCGTAAGAACAGGTTGTCTCCCATTTGCTTTATATTGATTTATTTTTGCAGGTTGCGTTCAAACCGCTCAAAGTATCCGATCAGTTCGCCCTTTTCATTGCGGACCGG
>DVLN01000079.1 GCA_018715465.1 Candidatus Faecivivens stercorigallinarum
ATCTATGTGATCGTTCTGACGCTGCTGCTGGGGCTTTTATATAAGCCATTCCGCAAGAAAGCTGCCTGTTATATCGCTCTCGCCGTCTTTACCACGACCCTTCTCAATCAGGTTCTCTATCCATTGATGGACGTCACCCCGGGTTCTATCCGGGAGATGCTTTCGGTTCCTTTCCAGCAGACCGCAAGGTATGTCAAATACTTTGAGGATGATGTGACTGAAGAGGAAAAACAGGTGATCGACAAGGTACTCGACTATGATGTCCTCGCGGAGAGTTATGACCCCGATCTGTCGGACGCAGTCAAGGCAACCTACCATGGGACCAATGAGGACCTCGCAGAATACTTCGGCGTCTGGTTTGAGATGCTGCTCCGCCATCCGGGGGTCTATATCCAGGCAACGATCAACAACTATTATCAGTATTTCTACCCCGGCCCTACCCTGTTCAACAACTACAGCTACGAATGGAGTGAAGAGATGATGGACGGGCTGAACGAGTCATTCGGCTCTGATTACCATTTCCCGCAGATCTGGGACACTGCACGCGAGACGCTGGAGATGGTGCGGGAAGATTTCTTCTCGATGCCGGTATGGTCGCTGCTTAACAAACCTGCGCCTTATACCTGGATGGCAATTCTATTTATCCTGTACTGCTTCAGACGAAAAAGCCTGCTCGGGTTTATTTTCGGGATGCCGATGATTGTACAGACGTTGATTTTTATAACCGGGCCGACCAATGGCTATTACTGCCGGTATGAATACCCCATGGTGATCTATCTGCCGACCGTATTTATTTTCGGACTGCATCTGATCAAAAGTACACAAAAGCAGCTTTCCTCTGACAGCTGATACACCCAAAAGCAAAGAGTCTGTATGTACACGGCATTCCGTGCGCATGCAGACTCTTTTTATTGTCCTGCTTTCAGATGATCGCACCGACCGCCATCGTTGCGATATAGAGGATCGGCTGGTGCAGCAGATAGATCAGCAGCGAATGCCTTCCCATCCAGTCCAGCAGCGGCAGTTTCAGCTTCCATCCCCTGGCATGAAACCCTGTCCGCAGACAGAGCAGTCCAAGGTAATATCCAACCAGAAACAGAAAACACCAGGGAATCAGGGAAAAATAATCGGTTGAAACAAAGCCCGGCTCAGGAAAACCGAGGTAGGTCATTCCCAGCCCATGATACAGCCAATCCGGCAGCTGAAAAGTCCACAGACTTTCCCAGCCCAGAAAACCGTCATTGACCCACCGGGTCAGTAAAAACATCAGCCCGCTCCCGATTACCCCGGCAACCGGCGGCAGCATTTTTAATAGCCTGTCCAGCCCGCCCGTCAGCATCATACAGCTTCCCAGCAGCGTCAGTACCCCAAACACCACCCGGTTTTCCGGGATAACCAGTACCGTCACTACTGTCACCAGCAGCCCTGCGCCAAACACTTCTACACCTCTCCGCATCGGATGCCGCCCCAGCGGCAGACAGAAGCCTGACAGCAAAATAAACGTCCAGCAGATGCTCTGCTGCCAGATAAACGCACCGGTTCCATGGTACCATTCCCACTGTATCCCAAGCAGATAAACCGCATCCCATGCCGCATGGTACAGGATCATGCTCACCAGCGTGATTCCCCGCAAAGTATCCAGCAGTGACAGCCGTCCCACTGCTCTGCCGGAAGGTATGTCCTCCATCATTGCCTCTTTTTCCAGAAAAAGCCCTCCTTTTCCAGACCCGGCAAAACAAATCGGGGTACCGTCCATAATATGACAGTGCCCCGAAAGACCGCTTATACCGAATGAATATCCCTCGTCGCGATCACCGGAATACCGGTCCCACACAGGTCTTCCACCAGAACCTGACCAATCGAAACAGGCGCCTGTACACAAAGGGTATCCAGCTGTCGCATCGCATCAAACAGCAGCTCTTTCGGAATGTCCCCTTTTGTCCGCACCGGGCAGAGCGGAAGATGCCCGCCGCTGACCCGTACCGTCGAGGTCAGCACACGGCGGGGAGCGGTCATTTCCGTTTCGGCATACTTTGCCCCGCGGGGGCAGCTGTTGCCGGTCACACTGACAAACTTTCCGCCATCCATCGTCACCCGCAGCGTGCATCCCATCGGGCAGACGATGCAGGTCAGTTCCTTTACCGTTTCACTCATCCCGCTCACCTCTTTTCCAGCCGGACCGTCAGCTGTCCGCCTTCTGTTCCGGCCAATGCATCCGCCTTGATGGTCACCGATTCCATCTCACCCGGCAGCAGTCTCGGGCGCATCCCTCTGTAAAGGACCTTATCGCCATTTTCAACAATAACCGCTGCCTTATCGACCACCTCGCCGACCCGGAAAAAGAGACGGACATCCTCTTTTGCAGGAAGGGAGACCGTCTGCGGCACAACATAACGGATCACTCCCTGCGGATGTACCGGCAGTTTGATTTCCTCGCGATTCCCTTCCGTCAGCCAGCGCGCCGCGCCAACACCTGCAAGCTCCGCTTCGGCCGACACAAAGTCCACCAGGTCATGGACATGCAGCACGTTGCCAGCCGCAAATACGCCCGCCATCTCCGTCTCACGGTTCTCGCCGACTACTGCGCCGCCGGTAACCGGGTCAAGCGGAATCCCTGCCTGACGGGTCAGCTCGTTTTCGGGAATCAGTCCGCAGGAGAGCAGCACGGTGTCACAGTCAAAATACTGTTCGCTGCCCGGAATCGGACGCCGCTTTTCATCCACCTTTGAGATGGTGACACCGGTGACCCGCTCTTTGCCGTGAATCTGGGTGATCGTATGAGAGAGCAGAAGGGGGATGTCAAAGTCCCGCAGGCACTGCTGAATATTACGTGACAGGCCGCCGGAATAGGGCATCAGCTCGGCTACCACCTCGACCTTTGCTCCTTCCAGTGTCATCCGCCGCGCCATAATCAAACCAATGTCGCCACTGCCGAGGATAACCACCCGGCGTCCGGGCATGAATCCCTTGATATTGACAAACTTCTGTGCGGCACCAGCCGTATAAATACCGGCCGGACGTGTCCCGGGGATATTCAGTGCTCCCCTTCCGCGTTCCCGGCATCCCATCGCCAGCACAACCGCACGCGCTTTTAATCGGATGAGGCCGTGTGCCGAACTTACGGCGGTAATTTCCTTGCGGCCGTCCTCCATCTGATGCAGCGTCAGCACCATCGTCGATAATAGTGCCGGAATGCCCATCTCGACGACCTTTTTGGAAAACCGTGCAGCATATTCCGGCCCGGTCAGTTCTTCGCCGAACCGGTGCAGGCCAAAACCGCTGTGGATACATTGCAGCAGGATACCGCCTAGCTCAGGTTCTCTTTCCAGAATCAGGATATCATCCACAGCAACGCCGTTTTCCGCTGCCGCAATCGCCGCCGCCAGGCCAGCCGGTCCGCCGCCGATTACCACCAGTTCTCGTTCCATCTCCGCGCTGATTTCACGCATCCTGTCCACCCTCTTTCGTTTTCCCGACCAGCAGCCGGGAATCTCCGCCGCATTTAGTCACCTGTTCCACCGGAATTCCCAGTTCCCGTGCGATAATCTCGACCGCCTGCGGGGTACAGAAGCCGCCGTTGCAGCGTCCCATACCGGTGCGGGTACGACGCTTGACACCATCCAGATCATGCGCAGGCGGATTCTGATGCAGTGCTCGGACGATCTCCCCTTCGGTCACCGTTTCACAGCGGCAGATGATCTGTCCAAACCGTGCATCCTCTTGGATCAGTGCCCGCCGTTGTTCAATGTCCATCTCCCGGAAGCGGGGAATCGGGCGGCGAATCGGGTTAAAGTCTGCTTTTTCATGCAGCGGCAGCCCCATCTCTTTCAGCAGACCAACTGCATATTCAGCGATTGCCGGCGCAGAAGACAACCCGGGTGACTCGATGCCGGTGATCTCCACCAGCTGAGGCCGGTTTTTGGAAGATTCAATGACAAAATCATGTCCGGGCGAGCAGGAGCGCAGACCGGTAAAGCTGGTAATGACCGCCCGCAGATTGACCGACGGTACCGATTTGGCAGCAAGCCTTGCGACAGTTGCCAACCCTTCTGCCGTCGTCGCGGTATCCTCCCGATCTTCTCTGTTTTCAGAGGTTGGACCGAGCAGCAGGTTCCCATCCACCGTCGGTGTAACCAGGATGCCTTTGCCCATCGCTGAAGGGCACTGGAAAATCGTATGGGAAACCATCTGCCCCTGATCACGGTCCAGAAGCAGATACTCGCCCCGGCGGGAGAAGAGATGATATTCTGTATCCCCCAGCAGCACCGCTACCCGGTCACTGAACAGACCGGCAGCATTGATGACATATCTTGCCTGTACCTGGTCACCGGCCGCCGAAACAAGCGTCCAGACCCCGTCTGCAAAATCAGCCGATATGACCTCAAAGCCGGTATACAGCCGGACACCATTGTCCATCGCATTGCCCGCCGCTGCAATCGTCAGCTCATAGGGACAGACAATGCCGCCGCTGGGCGCGACCAGCGCCGCGGTCACATTCCCGGAGATATTCGGCTCCAACTCCCGCGCCCGGTCCCCTGAAACGATCTCAACGCCTGGTACGCCGTTTTGGATACCCCGGTCAAGCAGTATTTGCAGCGTACCCGCGTCCTCTTCACCAAACGCCAACACCATCGACCCGTTGCGTTTGAACGGGACCGACAGTTCACGGGTCAGCTGGTCCATCATCGCGTTTCCGCGGACATTCATCTTTGCCATCACGCTGCCCGGCTGGCAGTCAAACCCTGCATGAACGATTGCTGAATTTGCCTTGGAAGTTCCCATCGCGACGTCGTCCGCCTTTTCCAGCATACAGACGTCTAACTGATACCGGGAAAGCTCCCGCGCGATCAGTGCGCCGACAACGCCTGCACCGATCACTGCAACATCCATCATTCCATCCACATCCTTTCCAGTTGATACCACATCTTCACCGGATGACCTGAAAACAGATCACGCATCCGGCCAAAATACAGATTCATTGTAAACAAATCCATCGCCAATGTCAATGAGCTGCTGATGTGAATCATCTTGATTACATCAGCTGAACCGACTGTACAGAGATTTTACATCCATCTGAATCTGCCAAAAACGGAGCAGCAGCTCCCCGGCTACCGCTCCGCTTGTTTTCTTATTCTATATCCGCTCAGCCGGATACGGCATCTGAGCCTTCTGAACTTTCTGAGCTTCCAGACTCATTTGACGTTGCATCAGCAGAACTGCCGCTCTCGCCGCTGTCACTTCCAGATGTATCATCCGACGAGCTGGTAACCGCGCTGCTCTGACCATCCAGAGAAACGACTGTTACAAATCCGCCCTCATTCGTGCCGGAGATGGTATAACTCTTGCCAGAGATAACCGGAACGTCGGTTGTTGCACCCGCTCCCTCCGTATAATAAATCAGGTATTTGCTGCCCGACTCAGAGGTAAACTCATACGGATTGGTACTGTCATGGAGTTTGATCATCTCGATATACTCTTCCAGACAATACCCGCCTTTGGTGATCGCCTCAGCGTGTACCGTACCGACATACCGATAATGCCACGGTTCAGAGATAATACCGGTAATGCTGGACTTCTCTTCGGTATACCGGACGATAAAACCATACTTGTAGCAGTTTTCGACCAGCCACGCGTAATCGCCCGTACCGTCAAGATAGTTGTTGCCAGCCGAAGACGTATAGGAAAGGTCAAGAGCGTAACCGGTATGATGTTCACTGCATCCCGGCTTGGAAACCGAATCAGAAGTCGACAATCCGGTTGATTCCAAATCCTTGTCATAAAGCTCCTGCTGTTGGCTTACATCCCGGTAGGAACTTGTCAGCAGAACCGATGAATTGCCGGTCGCCGCCTTGAAAGCGTCCATCATATTGTTCATCGCGGTCACGACCGAAGATTTGGCATACATTTCCGCCTCTTTCAACCCGTAAGAGTTGGTCTTGTTTCCATAGAAGATCAGCAGGTCTTCCGGTTCACTGCGGTATTCATGCGAACTGTTGACCAGGATCAGCTCTCCCTGCCGTTCATCCGCCTCAGCCATCTGGACGGTAGACCAGGTATACGCCGTCTCCTGACTTTCCTCAGATGACGGCTCGTCCGAACTGGTTGTTGAACTGTTGCCCGCTTCGGAATCACCCAATCCCGAGATCGCTCCCAGTCCCTTGGAGACCAAGCGCACCGCGCCGCTGACCAGCAATACAAACAAAACAATTGTGACCACTGCCCCGCCAATTAGAATAATCAGATTGCGGACATTGACACTTTTACGACGTCTTCTGACCTTGCGGCCCTTTGAGGAATACGACACGAAATCTTCACACCTTTCAGCGGGAAAACCGCTACAAACCATCTTTTCAGATATACAGAATGATTCCGGCACACCCGGCACAGTATAATTTATGTTTCTAATTCAGTATATCACAATTACGCAAAATACGCTACTGTTTTCTGCGATTTTGTCGCAAATCTGCAAAAAAGGCAGTTTGTTTCCGTCACTTTTTCCAAACCTTTCT
>DVLN01000080.1 GCA_018715465.1 Candidatus Faecivivens stercorigallinarum
TACCGTTTTCCCCTTGACCTTGGGGGGATTTGTGTTTATAATATGAGAGAGAATGTATTCCGATGAAAGGATGTCAACACAGATGAAAAACAGCGAAAAAACGCTTGATATGATTGTCAACCTCTGCAAGAGCCGCGGTTATATCTTCCCCGGCAGTGAAATCTATGGCGGTCTCGCCAACAGCTGGGACTACGGCCCCCTCGGCGTCGAATTCAAAAACAACGTCAAAAAGGCGTGGCTGAAAAAGTTTGTCCAGGAAAGCGGCCTCAACGTCGGTCTGGATGCCGCCATCATCATGAACCCCCAGACCTGGGCCACCACCGGCCATGTCGGAAACTTCTCCGATCCGCTGATCGACTGCAAGGACTGCCATTCCCGTCAGCGCGCAGATAAACTCATCAGCGACGTTTACCCGGATGTCAACGCCGACGCGATGAGCTTTGAAGAGATGGACGCGTTCATCTCTGAGCATAGCGACATCGTATGCCCGGTCTGCGGCAAACACAACTTTACCCCTATCCGTAAATTCAACCTGATGTTCAAAACCTTTATCGGCGTCACCGAAGATTCTTCCAGCACCTGCTATCTCCGTCCCGAAACGGCACAGGGCATCTTTGTTAACTTTGCCAACATCCAGCGCACAACCCGCCGCAAACTGCCTTTTGGCGTCTGCCAGGTAGGCAAGGCATTCCGTAATGAGATCACCCCTGGCAACTTCACCTTCCGTACCCGTGAGTTTGAACAGATGGAATGCGAGTTCTTCTGCAAACCCGGCACCGACCTGGAATGGTTTGCATACTGGAAGGATTTCTGCAAAAACTGGCTGCTGTCTCTCGGTATTAAGGAAGAAAACCTGCGCCTGCGTGACCATGACCCGGCCGAGCTGGCGTTCTATTCCCGTGCAACAACCGATATCGAATATGCCTTCCCCTTCACTGACTGGGGCGAACTGTGGGGCATTGCCGACCGTACCGATTATGACCTTGGCCGTCATATGGAAGCCAGCAAGAAAGACCTGACCTACTTTGACCCCGAAACCAACGAACATTATATTCCGTACGTTATCGAGCCGTCTCTGGGCTGTGACCGTGTCGCGCTGGCCTTCCTGTGTGAAGCGTACGATGAAGAACATCTGGTAGACGCAAAGGGCAAGGAAGATATCCGTACCGTCTTGCATCTGCATCCGGCTCTGGCTCCCTTCAAGTGCGCTGTTCTCCCGCTCTCCAAGAAGCTGGGCGACAAGGCAATGGAAATCAAAAACGAGCTGTCCAAATACTTCATGGTTGATTATGATGATGCCGGTTCCATTGGCAAACGTTATCGCCGTGAAGATGAAATCGGCACCCCTTATTGCATCACTGTTGACTTCCAGACCATCGGCGATGACAAAACCGAAGCCGACAACTGTGTCACCGTTCGTGACCGTGATACGATGGAGCAGGTTCGTCTGCCCATTTCCGAGCTGGTCTCCTATATCCAGAAGAAGATCGAATTCTGATTACAACCCTATAAAGCCGGGCGTCCTGCCCGGCTTTTTTGCTGAAGACTATAAACCTAAAAACATTACATAAACCTGACATGGGTTGTTCTCATCCCAAAGAGTGGGAAATACCTCAAATTCCTTAAATCCCAAGCCTTGATAAAAACGGTTGGTGGCATCATACTCTGGATAGTGTCCCATCTGAACGGTCTTAACCTGCATAAACAAAAATCCCTGCTTTTTCGCCTGATGACAGGCGCATTCCACCAGTGCCCGGCCGATTCCCTGTCGATGATATTCCTTACAGACACCCATCACCGCCAGTTCAACAGTATCCCGGCCGGTTGGTTTCAAACAAAGAAATCCGACCGGCTGTCCATTGTGCATGGCAGCGAAAAACATCTGGCCGACACTGTCGGCAATATATTCCTCCCGTGCCTGTTTAATACCAAACCATTCAGGCAATGCCTCCAAAACCTGACGGGCAATCTGTTGTTTTTGCTGACCATCGGTAATCTGTAAAATCATATCGTCCTCCTGATGTTTGGAATTATATATTTGTACTTTATCAATATACCACAGCCTGATACCATCTTTCAACCGCAAAATCAGAATGGTTTACTTTGCAGCCAAAAGGTGGTACACTAAAATTAAAAACAGATAACATGAAAGGATGGGTTCAGATGATTCTATACGTTGTCCGGCACGGCGAAGCAACCTGGAATGTACTCAACAAGATCTGCGGAGGACGTTCAGACGTGCCGCTGACCGATAAAGGACGGATGCAGGCCAAACAGCTGTCTGAAAAGATGCCGTTTATCGACCGTGTTCTTTGTTCTCCCCTGCAGCGCGCGCGGGAAACAGCCTCCATTCTGACGCAGGGAAAAATTGTCATTCGGATTGAGCCGCGGCTTCGGGAACAGGATTTCGGCGATTTTGAAGGGATGGACCGGGGAACCGAAGCGTTTTTAAAAGCAAAAAAGGAACCAGCTTGTCATTTTCCTGGCGGCGAATCCAGTTTCCAAACGGCTGCACGGGTTTATGGGCTGCTGGATGAACTGAAAGCGGAAAAGAGTGATGATTCGGTGCTGCTGGTCTGTCACGGCGCGATCATGCGCATCATTGAAACCTATTTCCGGGATATGCCGCTGGATGAATTTTATCATTATTCGCCTGAAAACTGCAAGCTGGTACGCTATATCCTCTGAGGTGCCAGAAATATGCAAAAAACACTTTATATTTCTGATCTGGATGGAACGCTGCTCCAGCCCAACGAACGGCTGTCCGCCTTTGGATGCCAGACCATCAACCAGCTGGTAAAAAGCGGAATGCTTTTTTCCTACGCAACTGCCCGCTCCTATCATACCGCCAAAAAATGCACCGCCGGGCTGGATGCAAAAATTCCGCTGATCGTCTACAACGGTGCTTTAATCGTAGACAATCAGACCGGCGATATCCTGACGGAAAATATCTTTTCACCCCAGCAGGCGTCGGATATCTATACCCTCCTGCGGCAGTGCGGAATCCATCCCATTGTCTACAGCCTGATCGACGGCGCCGAAAAATTTTCGTATGACCAAACAGCTGTCCCACTGCCGACCCGTAATTTTCTTGACCAGCGCAGGGGAGATGGCCGTGATCACCCGCTTACCGGAGACGAGCAGCTGCTGAACGGAAAGGTCTATTATTTCACTTGTATTGACGAATCTGAACGACTGCTTAAGGCAGACCGGCTGATTCGGGAACAATTTGGGGATATCTGCAACCAGGTCTGTCAAAAAGACATCTATTCCGGCGACCAGTGGCTGGAAATCATGCCGGCTTCTGCATCCAAAGCACATGCCGCCCGGCAGCTGAAAGAATTGACTGGAGCGGAAAAAATGGTCGCGTTTGGTGACGGCCCAAACGACCTGCCGCTGTTTGACGCGGCAGACGAAGGATACGCGGTGGAAAACGCCCATCCGCTGCTCAAATCAGCCGCCACCAGCATCATCGGTCCCAACACCAATGACGGAGTCGCCAGATGGCTGCTGGAACACTTTACCGGTCACAATCTGTAATGAAAAAACGGAAGGTTTTATCGCCTTCCGTTTTTTCACGTTCAATTTTGAACTGTTCAATTATGAACTATCTGTGGATATTCACGATCAAGCCGGTGCATCCGTACCAGATAACTTCCGATCAGAATGACATCGGCGCCAACCCATGCTAGGATTTCAGCTACAAATACGCCATCTCCGCCGATTCTCGCCGGCAACGTCAGCGCCGTCCCGGTCCGCATCAAAAATTCAGCAAAACCGGACGCCATCGGCATTACCGTATCCCCCATTCCCTGCAAGGCAGAACGGATGACATGCAGGATATACAATACCGGCAGCATGCACGACATAATCGACAGATACCGGTATGCCGTTCCCATGGCAGCGGCCACCTCTTCTTCACTGCCAGACAGGAAGATGGACAATACCATCTTTCCAAACAACAGCATACATGCTCCAATGACCACCGATGTTGCAACCGCCAACAACAGCGCCGCACGTACTCCTCGATGAATCCGCCGAATCTCGGCCGCACCGGCATTCTGTCCGACATAAGTGCTAACCGCATATCCATAAGATACCGCCGCGATCTCCAAAAGCCCATACAGTTTGTTGGTCGCAGTATAACCGGCGATAAAGGTCAGGCCAAATCCATTGACAACCGACTGAACAATCATTCCACCGACCGCAATAATAATGTTTTGCAGAGCCATTGGGAAACCAAGTCGGAACAGCTGCCACCTGAGCTTCCAGTCGCGGGAAAACCATTTTCCGCTCTCCCGGTCAAAGAAATCGCCTGCCGACAGTCCAAGTGTCGGTATATGCAGAATAAACCACAGACAATAGACGCTGGAAAAAGCCTGCGCCAGCAGCGTCGCAATCGCCGCTCCGGCAATTCCCCACCGGAAGACCAGCACAAACAGCAGATCCAGCACAATATTGATACAGGAGGCCCATACCATAGCGTACAGCGGCGTTTTGCCATCCCCCATTGCCCGCAGAATAGACGCCAGCAGGTTGTATGCCATGACAATCGGCATTCCTCCCAGCAAAATCCGCAGGTATAGCAGTGACATATCCATAATCCGGTCAGGTGTCGACAGCAACGTTAACACCGGTCTTGCCGCAAGCTCTCCTGCCGTTGTGATCACCACCGCGCAGGCAAGCGCCAACCAGACAGCGTTGGCAATTACCTTCCGCAAACCGGCAATATCCCCTGCGCCAAACTTCTGGGCCATCAGGATACAGAATCCCTGCGCAAAACCCTGAATCGACCCCAGGATCATCCAGTGGAACCAATCAGCTGCACCAACTGCAGCCAGAGCGTCTACCCCCAGTCCTTTTCCGACGACCGCTGTATCCACAACCGTATACAGCTGCTGACAGACGTTACCCGCCATCAACGGCAACGCAAAAAATAAAATCAGTTTCCCGGGATTCCCGGTTGTCATATTTTTGACCTTTGTTGCCATCTGAACCTCCTTACCCGTAAAATACTCACCCAATTTATTTTACATATCCTTGCAACAAGCAAAAAGCCCGCTGTACATCAAGCGACAGCGGGCTGTAGTATTCAAACCATCAGGCCATCATGATCTCGGAAATTGCTTCCATGATTTTATCATGACATTTACCACATCCGGTCGAGCAGTGGGTG
>DVLN01000081.1 GCA_018715465.1 Candidatus Faecivivens stercorigallinarum
TCAATACAAAATGATACGCTTCACAGGGGCAATAAGATTTTCAGGTGATAGGATGAATAAACTGGTCTTGGGAATTCTTGCACACGTTGACGCGGGCAAGACGACCCTTTCAGAAGGAATATTATATACAGCCGGCTGCCTTCGTAAACTCGGACGTGTCGACCATGGAGATGCTTTTCTCGATACAGAAACGCTCGAACGGGAACGCGGAATCACCATTTTTTCCAAACAGGCGGTTTTTCCGCTCGGGGAGACGGAGGTCACCCTGCTGGATACGCCGGGACATGTCGACTTTTCGGCAGAAGCCGAGCGGGTGCTGAGTGTACTGGATGCAGCGGTGCTGGTCATCAGCGGAAGTGATGGGATTCAGGGGCATACCGAGACATTGTGGCGGCTGCTCAGCCGGTATCATCTGCCGGTGCTGCTGTTTATCAACAAGGTTGACCTGCTGGATGCCGCGAGCCCGGATGGTGAAGGCCGGAAAACCCTGATGGAATCGCTCCGCAAACGGTTTGGGGATGGCTGTATCGACTTTTCCCAGCTGGAAAAGGACCCGGACGGTTTTTATGAGCAAGCGGCAGTCTGCGGCGATGAACTGCTGGAAAGTTTTCTTGACAACGGAAAAATCCCGGATGAACTGCTGCGTCAGGCGGTTGCAAACCGGGAGATTTTTCCCTGTTGTTTTGGTTCGGCTCTGAAAATGGACGGCGTGGACAGACTGCTTTCATTACTCGGACGGTTTGTCCGGCTGCCGGAATATGGTGACCAATTCGGTGCGCGGGTCTTCAAAGTCAGCCGGGATGCGTCTGGTGCGCGGCTGACCTTTATGAAGATTACCGGCGGCGGGCTGGCGGTCAAGACGCTGCTCAGTGGTGTATCAGGCGGACAGGAGTGGCAGGAAAAAGCCGACCAGCTCCGGGTATATTCGGGCGCAAAATATAAGCTGACCGATTATGCGCCGGCAGGTTCGGTTATTGCAGTGACCGGACTGTCCAAAACGCTGCCGGGTGACGGATTGGGGTTTGAGGAGAACGCCGCAGCACCGGTACTGGTGCCGGTATTGACCTACCGGCTGCAACTGCCGGAAGATGTGCCGGTCTATGAGGCGTTTCGTAAACTGTCCCAGCTGGAAGAGGAAGACCCGCAGCTGCATATGGTCTGGAATGAACATCTATCGGAAATCCATGTCCAGCTGATGGGCGAGGTGCAGCTGGAAATATTGCAGCGGCTGATTGCCGACCGTTTTGGGATGCAAGTCACTTTCGGTGAAGGCAATATTGTTTATAAGGAAACAATTCTGAATACTGTTGAGGGCGTTGGGCATTTTGAACCACTGCGCCATTATGCTGAGGTGCATCTGCTGATGGAACCGGGGCAGCCGGGGAGCGGTCTGGTATTTGATACGGTTGTCAGCGAGGATGACCTTGACCGGAACTGGCAGCGGCTGATTCTGACCCATCTGGGAGAAAAGGAACATCTCGGCGTACTGACTGGCAGCCCGATTACCGATATGAAGATCACGCTGGTTGCCGGAAAAGCCCACCTCAAGCATACCGAAGGCGGTGATTTCCGGCAGGCGACCTACCGCGCCGTCCGTCAAGGACTGATGCAGGCTGAATCGGTACTGCTCGAGCCGTACTATTCTTTCCGGCTGGAAGTGCCGTCGGAGAATATCGGACGGGCTATGCACGACATTGAACTGCGGTCGGGCGAATTTGACACGCCTGGTATGGAAGACGGGATGTCGGTACTGACCGGAAGTGCGCCGGTCAGCTGTATGCGGGATTACCAGCAGGAGGTGACCGCCTATACGCGCGGCCGCGGACGGCTTACCCTGCGGGTAAAAGGATACCAGCCATGCCATAATGCCGAAGAGGTGATCGCGGCTTTTAACTATAACCCGGAAGCGGATATGGAAAACAGTCCCGACTCGGTCTTCTGTTCACATGGTGCAGGGGTGGTCGTCCGGTGGATGGATGTGCCATCCCATATGCACCTCGCAGGGCTGGAACTGGAAACCGAAGCACAGCCTCCCCCGGAAGATAAACCGACAGCACCGATGACCGGCCGGATGATCTATTCTGGTACCCGTGAGGAAGACAGGGAACTGGAAGCAATTTTTACCCGCACTTACGGTGAAATCAAACGCCGGGACTTTTTGCCGCAGAATACCGTCCGTCAGCTGGACAAGGCGGCACTCCTGCGGGAGATGGAGGATGTGCAGGAGTTTCTGCTGGTCGACGGGTATAACATCATCTTCGCATGGGATGAGCTGAAAGAACAGGCTGCCGTCAATCTGGACGCTGCCCGTCAGGCGCTTGTGGATATCCTTTGCAACTATCAGGGGTATAAACAATGCGGCCTGATCGTCGTATTTGACGCCTACCGGGTGAAGAGCGGAAAAGCAAAGGTTGAACGGCAGAATGACGTCTATATCGTCTATACCGAAGAAGCCGAAACAGCCGATATGTATATTGAGAAGGTAACCTATGCCCTCGGACGGGACCCAGTGAAGAAACGGCGTGTCCGTGTTGCGACTTCTGATAATCTGGAACAGACGATTATCCTCGGGCATGGTTCTACCCGGATTTCTGCCGGGATGTTTTATGATGAAGTAAAACGGGTGGAAGCCCGCATCTCTGAGATGATCGCTGAGCAGAACCGCCGTGGTGCCAAAAAGCGGGCGCGTCTGGCGGACAGTATGCCCGGCTTGCCGGAAGAAAGTTCATAACAGCAAAAATACCGGAAGATCTGCTACATACAGGTCTTCCGGTATTTTTTGTTTGGGATAATTACAGTTGGATTGTTTCAGGAGCAGCAGTAAACGAGCTAATCACAGCGACTGCACCTTCTTCAAAGTACAGAACTGCAAATTTGCCGTCATCGACCGCATACATCCGGGTCAGTCCGGGGTTTGCGTCCAGCATGGCCTGTTTTGCTTCAACAGAAGCATCTTCAACCACCTTACCGGTAATGCGGATCCAGCGTCCATCGGGGGTCATACCGCAGATTTCGACTTTGGGATTGGCGATCATCTGTTTATAAACATTTTTCTGGTTGCTGGTGGTAATGTAGAGTTTACCGTTATAGACCATCTGTGCGCCGAAGGGGCGGACTCTGGGCTGATCGCCTTCAACGGTTGCAATGTACCAGGTTTTGGCCTGCTGCAAAAATTCGAGTACTTTTTCCATAAATGAACCATCCTTTCCCGGGAAATAAAATTGATTTGGAGCGGTTGACAGACACGCAGTTCTGTCTTATACTAATATTATACTACTTTAAAACAAAAAAGCAAGCAGTTTGAAATAAACCGTTGTAAAGGAGTTTGCAGCATGAATATCAAGGAGCAGGCGGCTGCCCTCGCGGCACCCTATGAACAGACCATTTTGGAATATCGCCATTATCTGCATGCCCATCCCGAATTGTCCTTTGAGGAGTTTGGGACAGCAGCATTTATCCGGGAACACCTCGCCCAGTCAGGTGTCGCGGAGGAATCCGGCTACAGCGGCAATGCGGTCGTCGGCGTGATTGACAGCGGTGTACCCGGCCCGACGATTGCTTTCCGGGCGGATATTGACGCGCTGCCAGTCGATGAGGACAACGATCTGCCCTATCGTTCGACCGTTCCGGGGGTTATGCACGCCTGCGGACACGACTGTCACGCGGCAATTCTGCTTTGCCTGGCGGATTTGATGAATAAAAACCGCGATATCCTCAAAGGAAAAGTTAAGTTTATCTTCCAGCCAGCTGAGGAAAAGTTTCCCGGCGGTGCGGTCACCCTCTGTCAGGAAGGCGTCATGAAGGATGTTGACTATATTTTCGGTTGTCATGTTGCATCCGCTCATCCGCTGGGGACAGTAGACTGCTTTGCAGGGCCTGCTTCCGGCGCATGCAGTGAGTTCAATATCCATATCATCGGCAAAGGCGGTCACTCCTCTTCGCCCGATAAGGCGCTGAATCCCTTGCCGGTTGCCTGTGCGGTCGGTACAGCACTGACCACTTTGAGGCCGGAAAAGCTGGCACCGAGTACTGTTGCAGTACTGTCAGTCACCTCGATTCACGGAGGCGATCCGAAGTACTTAAATGTTATCCCGGATGACGCATGGGTCAGCGGCGATACAAGGGCACTCGGCAATGAAGCGATGGATACGATTTTTGCCGAGATCAAGCGGATCAGTGAAGGTATCTGCGCTGCTTACGGGCTGGAATGTGATGCCCAGCTGCTGTTTGGGTTCCCGTCCTGTGTTCACTCTGAGCGGGAAGTCGGGATTGTACATAAAGCGGCAGAAGCGCTGGGATTTGAGATCGCCCCGAAAAAGCTGTCGATGGGAGCTGAGGACTTTTCTTTCTATGAGCTGGAAAAACCGGGCGCGTTTTTCCATGTCGGCGTTGCCGACCCTGAGCGTCCGATTACTTCGACGCCGCACCACAACTGCCATTTCCAGATTGATGAACGCGGGCTGATGGATGCGCTGCGGATGGAAGTTGCGGTCTATTTGCAGGCGTTGGCTGAGGAAAAATGATCTGATGTTGTGAATAGACAAATAAGTCAAAGCGGTTCCGGAAACGGGGCCGCTTTTTATCTCTTACAAAACTGTAAGGAATCGGGGCTTTTTTGTAAGCTGGTTCGATGGCAGGTGTGCCCAATGTCTGGTATAATACAGATACGGGTAAGGGAAAGCCCGAAAAAACAGTTTTGAAAGTCACCGCTCCGGACGGCGGCTCGGAAAGGAAGGGTGCCGCGTGGCATTGCTTACAATCAGTCATCTGCAAAAAATTTATGTGACCCGGCTGGGAGGAAACCAGGTCGAGGCACTGCATAACGTAAACTTTTCGGTAGAAGAGGGAGAATATGTCGCCATTATGGGCGAATCAGGTTCTGGTAAAACAACGCTGCTGAACATTCTTGCGGCGCTTGACCGTCCGACTTCCGGCAGAGTGGAACTCAATGGCGTGGAGCTTTCTTCACTGCCGGAACGCCAGCTGTCGGCATTCAGACGGGATAATCTGGGGTTTGTTTTTCAGGACTTCAACCTGCTGGATACCTTTACTTTGCAGGACAATATCCTGCTGCCGCTGGTTTTGCAGGGCGTCAAATACCGTGAGATGGAAGAGCGGCTGATTCCGATTGTCGAAATGCTCGGGATTGCCGATCTGGTCAAAAAGTACCCTTATGAGGTGTCCGGCGGTCAGAAACAGCGTGCGGCTGTCGCGCGCGCACTGATTACCAATCCGCAGCTGATTCTGGCGGATGAACCGACCGGTGCGCTGGACTCCCGTGCAACCGATTCACTGCTGCGGCTGTTTGAGAAGATCAACCAGTCGGGACAGACGATTGTCATGGTCACCCATTCGGTTCGTGCGGCGTCCAGAGCAGGACGGGTTCTGTTTTTACGGGATGGAGAGGTTTATCATCAGCTTTATCGCGGTCAGCTTTCCAGCGAGGAAATGTTTGCACGGATTTCGGACACATTGACGTTGGTCGGCTCGACTTCCCGGGAGGATGCAAAAACGTCAGAAGGGAAGGAACTCTGATGCGCAGACTTTGTCTTTATATCAAGATGGCGGTGCAGAATCTGGTGAGCAACCGCCGGTTTTATCTGCCGTATAGCCTTTGCTGTATCGGAACGGCTGCGATGTATTATATCATGAGCGACATCGCGACCAATGAAACGCTGACCTTTGAGCGCGGCGCGGCATATGTCCAAATGGTGATGGGACTGGGAATTTTTGTATTATCGGTCTTTTCGGTTTTCATCATTTGTTATGCCAATTCCTTTATCATCAAAAGGCGGCGGCGGGAACTCGGCCTGTATAATATCCTGGGAATGGAAAAGCGGCACATTGCCATTCTGATGCTGTTTGAAACGGTGCTGCTGGGGGCTGGATGTATTCTGGCCGGTCTTGCAGCCGGGATGCTGTTTTCCAAGCTGACGCTGCTGATACTGGCACAGATTTTGCGATTTGGTGTACCAATGGGATTTACCATCAGCCTGCCGGGTATCGTGATGACCGCGCTGCAGTTTGGCGTGATCTTCCTGATCTGTCTGGTAGTCAATGTCTTTCAGGTATTGCGTTCCAGTCCAATTGAACTGCTGCACGCGGTTTCAAAAGGCGAGAAGGAGCCAAAAGGTCGGATACTGCTGACCCTGTTTGGAATTGCAACGCTGGGCGGAGGGTATACGCTGGCGCTTTCGGTAAAAGACCCGGTATCGGCACTGGTACTGTTTTTTGTAGCGGTATTGCTGGTTATCTTTGGTACCTTTTCGTTGTTTACTGCCGGAAGCATTGTGATTTTAAAACTGCTGCGGAAAAACAAGCGGCTGTATTATCGTATTGGGCCGTTTACCGCAATTTCCGGGCTGATCTACCGGATGAAACAGAACGCAGTTGGTATGGCGAACATCTGCATCCTGTCAACGATGGTGCTGGTGACGATTTCTACAACCGTCAGTTTG
>DVLN01000082.1 GCA_018715465.1 Candidatus Faecivivens stercorigallinarum
GATGGAAATGGACGCTGGGCGAAAAAGCGGGGACTTCCACGAAAGATGGGGCATCGTGCAGGTGCTGCCACCTTCAAGGATATTGCCCGTTATGCCAACAAAATCGGGCTGAAATATCTGACGACCTATGTCTTTTCGACTGAAAACTGGAGACGTCCAAAGGATGAGGTTGACGCAATCATTGAGCTGCTTCGATCCTATCTCAATGAGATGGATGGTTACGCGAAGGAAAACATCCGCGTCCGTTTTATCGGTGATCGCTCAGTTTTTGACGACGATATCCGAGCAAAGATGCAGCGGGCAGAGGAAAAGAGCAAGGACGCGACCGGGCTGACTTTGATCCTTGCCATCAATTACGGCGGCAGGGCAGAGATTGCCCATGCTGCCCGTCTGCTTGCCGAGGATGTGCAGGCGGGGAAGGTATCGCCGGAACAGGTTGATGAAACGCTGTTTTCTCATTATCTGTATACCGACGGGATACCGGATGTTGATTTGATGATCCGTCCAAGCGGAGAATACCGTCTGTCCAATTTCCTGATCTGGCAATGCGCGTATGCGGAATATGTGTTCATGTCCGGCGTACTCTGGCCGGATTTCAAGCCGGCCACCCTTGATGCCGCTATCGAGGAGTTTAACAGTCGTTCCCGGCGGTTCGGCGGTCTTGCCAAAGGATAAGGCAGACTTCCGACAGAAAGGCAGGTTTTGTTGATGAAACAACGCATTATATCCGCCGCTGTAGCGCTGGTGATCCTGGCGGGAGTTTTTGCCTTTTATGAGACATTTGTGCTCAACATTGCGGTTTCACTGATCAGTGCGGCTGCTGTGTTTGAGCTGCTTCATGCAACCGGCTATGTCAAGTCCAAAGCTCTGCTTGTTTTTTCACTTGGTTATGCATTGGTTGTCCCGTTTTTCAGCACGCTGCGCATTCATGGAATGCAGGTTTATGTTACCCTCGGCTACTTTATTCTGATGTTTGGTTCGTTGCTCTTATACCATAACGATATCCGTTTTGAAGAGGTAGCTATTTCATTTTTCATTTCGCTAGTCGTCCCGACAGCGTTGTCGACCGTTATTCTGATGCGTGATCGCTATTCGCATGGAATTTTGTATGTGCTGCTCTGCTGTGTCGCAGCGTGGATATCGGATTCCTGTGCATACTTTACCGGTCGCGCGTTCGGCAGACATAAGATGGCGCCGCTGATCAGCCCACACAAAACGGTTGAGGGAGCAATTGGCGGAGTGATTGGCTGCTGTGTCTTTTTTATGTTGACCTGTTTTTGTTACCAGCAGTATCAGCTGCATATTTTTCAGGTGCAGATGGTGTTTTCCTGGGGAACAATTGCGGTGATTTCGATATTCTGTTCGCTGGTCAGCATTGTTGGTGATCTGATGGCCTCGGTCGTCAAAAGGCAGACCGGTATTAAAGATTTTGGCAAAATTATGCCTGGACATGGCGGCGTGATGGATCGGTTTGACAGTTTTTTGTTTGTTGCGCCGACCATTTACCTGATTTTACAGTATTTTCCAATTATGACGATTGTCAGCTGAAACGGAGCCCCGGACAGACCATCTGTACCGGGGCTGCTTTTCCATTATAGGGCATCGCTGCCCGTCAGAGAAAGGAAAGGGTAAAAAGATATGGAAAAAAATGTCACGATACTCGGCTCAACTGGTTCAATCGGAACCCAGGCGCTGGACGTCTGCCGGGCACATGGATTTCATGTACATGCGCTGGCTGCCAATACAAGTGAGCAGAAACTGGAAGAACAGGTTCGCGCTTTTCACCCGTCTCGGGTCTGCATTGCCGACCCGGCACATTATCAGAGCTTCTGTACCCGTGTCCATGATCTGGACGTCGAGGTACTGACCGGAATCGAAGGACTGTGTGAACTGGCGGCAGATAAACAGGCGGGTATCGTTCTCAACTCGGTGATGGGAATGATTGGCCTTCGTCCGACGCTGGCTGCGATTGAGGCAGGGAATACGCTGGCACTGGCTAACAAAGAGACGCTGGTCACCGGTGGTGAGCTGGTTATGAAGCGGGCCGCAGAAAAAGGTGTGCGAATCTTTCCGGTTGATTCGGAGCATTCCGCGATTTTTCAGTGCCTGGAAGGATACCGGCACTGCCATCTGAATAAAATACTGCTGACGGCTTCCGGCGGCCCGTTCTTTGGGATGACCCGCAAAGATCTGGAAGAGATCACCCCTGCCCGCGCTCTGAAACATCCCAACTGGAACATGGGTGCCAAGATTACGATTGATTCGGCTACCATGATGAACAAGGGGCTGGAAGTGATTGAGGCGGTACATCTGTTCGGTGTACGGCCGGAACAGATTGAGGTGGTGGTCCATCGGGAGAGCGTAATCCATTCGCTGGTTGAATTTGACGATTATTCGGTGATCGGGCAGCTGGGCGTGCCGGACATGAAGATTCCGATTCAGTACGCGCTGACTTACCCTGAGCGGACGGCTTGCCCAACCGGAAGGCTGAGCCTGACCGATTATGGAAAACTGACCTTTTATAAGCCTGATTTGGAAACCTTTGTCTGCCTGAAAGCGGCGCTGGAAGCAATTTCCCGCGGTGGACTGTATCCGACACTGGTCAATTCGGCAAACGAGCTGCTGGTCGAACTGTTTTTAAAGGAGAAGATCAGCTTTTTGCAGATTGGTGATCTGGTCTGCGAGGTGCTGGATGAGCGGTGCGACGGTCCGGTCACACTGGAAAACATTCTTGCTGCTGAGCAGCGGGCAAGACAGTTTGTCCTGAGCAAAATCTGATTTTGGGAGGTCACATGGAAAGTATTCTGCTTACACTGTTGATTTTTGCCGCCATTATCATCATTCATGAATGCGGACATTTTTTTGCTGCACGGCTGTGCGGGGTTCGTGTCAACGAATTTGCGATCGGAATGGGGCCTACACTTTTCCGGTTTGGCAAAAAGGAGACCCGTTATTCCTGGCGTCTGTTCCCGATTGGCGGATTTGTCTCGATGGAAGGGGAGAGCGACGGGTCGGATGACCCGCGGGCTTTCTGCAATCAGCCAGTCTGGAAACGGATAATCATTGTCTGCGCCGGTGCGGCAATGAATCTGGTGCTGGGATTTATCATTGTACTGGCACTGACAGCCTCCAACAAAGCCCTTGCGTCGACAACGATTGCTGAGTTTTCGGACGGCGCGACTACACAGGCAAGTGGTTTGCAGGTTGGAGACCAAATCATGGAGATCAATGGCCGTCGGATGTGGGTGGACAGCGATATTATTTTTG
The DNA here is from genome assembly GCA_018715465.1 of Candidatus Faecivivens stercorigallinarum. GTDB lineage: Bacteria > Bacillota > Clostridia > Oscillospirales > Ruminococcaceae > Faecivivens > Faecivivens stercorigallinarum. The sequence continues at coordinate 3,268 of DVLN01000082.1, forward strand.
CACTGTCAACCGATGAAGACGGGGTCGTGGATATGGTGGTGAAGCGCAACGGTGAAAAGGTTTCCTTGCAGGATGTTGTGTTTACCATTGACGGCGGAACACTGGTGATCGACTTTAAGGTAGTCGGAAAGCCGCGCGGGCTGATCAATACGCTCGGATATTCGCTGGGCAAGACCGCGTCGATCGGACGTCTGATCTGGATTTCGATTGGTCAGCTGGTCACAGGTCAGGCCGCGATTTCTGACCTGTCGGGACCGATTGGAACTGCGCAGGCGGTCGGTGAAGCGACCAAGGCAGGATTGTCGACGGTCATGAATCTGTTTGCATTTATTACCGTCAATGTCGGCATTTTCAACCTGCTTCCGATACCGGCACTGGACGGCGGACGGATGGTTTTCCTGCTGTTTGAAGCAGTGACCCGTAAAAGAATCAAGCCGGAATACGAAGCATATGTGCATTTTGCAGGATTTGTTCTGGTAATTGCGCTGGTCATTTTTGTATCCTACCAGGATATTGTCAATCTGATTCGTGGATGATATAATATAAAGATGAATGTCTGAATTTGTCAGGATAGGTACGGTATGGGACTGTACCGACAGACAGAAAAAGGAGCGTTTATTTATGCGTAAAGTTACCCCTGTCCGGCTCAAAAATCTGACGCTTGGCGATGGGAAAATTTATATTCAGTCGATGCTGAATGTTCCCAGCACCGATATTGAAGGAAATGTCCGTCAGGCAAAGGAACTGGAAGCAGCAGGCTGTGAGATTCTGCGGGTGGCGATTCCAGACCATGAGGCAGTCGCGCTGATTCCCAAGATTAAGGAAGCGATTTCCATTCCGCTGGTAGCGGATATTCATTTTGATTACCGTCTGGCATTGAAGTCGCTGGACGCGGGCATTGACAAAATCCGTATCAATCCCGGCAACATCGGCTCAGATGATCATGTCAAAGCTGTGGCGGATGCCTGCCGCAATAAAGGGGTACCGATTCGGATTGGCGTGAACTCAGGTTCGGTCGAAAAGGAAATCCTTGCAAAGTTTGGCGGACCGACTGCCGAAGCACTGGTAGAAAGCGGTCTTTATCATATGCGGCTGCTGGAAAAATACGACTTTGACCAGATTGTTCTTTCCCTGAAGTCCACCAGCGTTCCGATTATGGTTAAAGCCTACCGGATGCTTGCGCAGTGCTGCTCCTATCCGCTGCACCTTGGCGTCACCGAGGCCGGCACCGAACGCATGGGCCTGATCAAATCGGCTGCCGGTATCGGAAGTCTGTTACTGGACGGAATCGGTGATACCATCCGGGTATCGCTGACCGATTCGCCTGTCCGGGAGATTTATGCTGCGCGTGATATTCTGACCGGGTTGGGATATGATACCGGGTATGCCCGGCTGATTTCCTGCCCGACCTGCGGACGGACGAGAATCGACCTGATCGGGCTGGCTAATGAAGTGGAACGGCGCCTTGCGACGGTTCACAAAAATATTACCGTCGCCTGCATGGGCTGTGTTGTCAACGGCCCTGGCGAAGCAAAAGAAGCGGATATCGGAGTCGCCGGGGGCAATGGGTGCGGCGTTCTGTTCAAAAAGGGACAGATTCTGCGCACCGTACCGGAGGACCAGATTGTAGACGAACTGATGAAAGAGATCGAGACACTCTGACACCGGGAAAGGATGGAATCAATTGCCTGGATGCAATTTTCTGAAAATATTCGGTTGCTATCTGCAGGAGCCGTTTCTCACGCTGTTTGACAGCGCGGAGATTCTGACACTGACGGCGGACGAAAAGACACAGCATATCTTGGCTGAAGTCAAAAGTGAAAAGTACATCGGAACCCGCGAGGTTTGGGATTGTCAGTCGGAGGTTTTGCGGAAGACTGGGCTGAGTCTGTTTAAGATTCAGATGAAATATCTTCCCAACCTCTTTTCAGCAGAGCTGCTGCCATCAATTATTGAGGAGCTGAAGACCCGAAGCAGCGTGGTCAACGGCTTTTTTGATGATGCAACCGCCACCTTTGACGGACAGGTCCTGCATATCAGTCTCGGGCATGGCGGTCTTCAGATTCTGGAAGCCGCACATGTGGGACAGGAGATCGAAAAGATCGTCCACGAGCATTTCAGTCTGCCGGTAAAGGTATCGTTTGAAGGGGTCACAGCACTGCGGGAAGAGGATTATACTCCGCCGCCTCCAATGATAGCACCTCCGCCATCTGAACAGCCCCGCCCTGCACCCCGTCCGGCAGCGCCTTCGGGTGGGTTCAACGGCGGCTTTGGCGGCAGCCGTGGTGGGTTTGGACGCCGTGATTCCGGCGTCAAGGAACCGACCCCGGTTACCATTAATTTTACAGAACTGCATTTAAAGGAAAATGCGACGCTGATCAAAGGCAAAAAAATAACCCAGTCGCCGACCCCGCTTCGGGAAGTCAATGTGACGAGTGGAACGGTTGTTGTCTGGGGAGATATTTTTGCATCTGAATCGCGTGATACCAGAGACGGCAGCAAGGTCATCCTGACCTATTCTTTCAGCGACTATACCTCGTCCAATAATATGAAGATCATTGACGATGCCCGTAACCGGGAACGCTACGATATGCTGAAGCCGGGTGCAACCGTGATCGTACGCGGTGATGTTGTCGACGACAAATACGACCGGGAAATCTCGATCAAGCCGTATGACATCATGGTTGTCGAAAAGATTCCGAAAATGGATGAAGCACCTGAAAAACGGGTGGAACTGCACTGCCACTCTAAGATGTCTTCGATGGACTCGGTGGCTGAGGTTTCAGATATCATTAAAACCGCTGCCCGTTGGGGACATCGGGCCGTTGCGATCACCGACCATGGGGTTGTTCAGGCATACCCGGATGCAGTCGCAGCATTGGATGGCGTCCGCAAGGGCGGCAGCAATCTGAAACTGATTTACGGGGTTGAGGACTATTTTGTCAACGATTGCGAAAATGCGGTGCATGGTGAAGCCCAGACCCCGCTGGATGGTGAATATATCGTCTTTGACGTCGAGACAACCGGACTGAGTGCTGCAACCGAACGTTTGACCGAGATCGGCGCGGTGCTGTTTTCCGGGGGAGAGATCAAGGATACGTTTGACACCTTTGTCAATCCCGAAAAACCGATTCCTGAAAAGATCGTCCAACTGACCAGTATCACTGATGAAATGGTCGCAGATGCACCGAAAGAAGAGGAAGCATTGCGGCAGTTCCTGGAATTCGCAGGAGACCGGCCGCTGGTCGCGCACAACGCCTCTTTTGACATGTCCTTTATCCGGGCAGCGGCAGGGCGGCATGGTATCGCAATCAATCATACCAGCGTTGATACACTGACGATTGCCCGCAGTCTGTATCCTGATCTGGGAAAATACAAGCTGGATGTCATCGCAAAATATCTCGGGTTGGAGGAATTTCATCACCACCGTGCCTGTGACGATGCGTCGACGCTGGCACTGATTTTTGCCCACATGGTCAAAAAGATGCAGGAGGAGATGGAGCTGCACACCCTCGATCAGCTGAATGGTTCGCTGACCAGCGGTGACCCCAAACAGCTCAAATCCTACCATCAGATTCTTCTAGTGAAAAACTCGGTCGGACTGAAAAACCTGTATAAACTGGTTTCCTGCGCACATGTCAAGTATTATTACCGCCGGCCCCGCACCCCGAAGAGTGAGATTATGAAACACCGGGAAGGGCTGCTGATCGGCAGTGCCTGTGAAGCAGGGGAACTGTTCCAGGCGGTTGTCGAGGGGAAACCTTTTGAAGAGCTGTGCGACATTGCATCCTTTTATGATTATCTGGAAATCCAGCCGCTGGGCAACAATGAATTTATGATTGAGTCCGGCAGGGCGGAGGACCGCAATCAGCTGATTGAATACAATAAAACCATCCTTCGGATTGGTGAAAAGCTCAATAAACCAGTTGTTGCAACCGGTGACGTGCATTTTATGAAGCCGGAAGACGCGATCTTCCGCACCATCCTGCTGGCCGGTATGAAATTCAAGGATGCCGACAATCAGGCACCGCTCTATTTCCGCACGACCAATGAGATGCTGGATGAGTTTTCCTATCTTGGCCCCGATAAAGCATATGAGGTGGTTGTCACCAACCCGAATAAGATCGCCGATATGATCGAAGACGATATCCGCCCGATTCCGAAAGGGACCTATCCGCCCAGCATCGCCGGGTCGGAAGAGGATTTGCAGCGGATTACCTGGGCGCGTGCAAAGGAAATTTACGGCGACCCTGTACCCGAACTGGTTGCAAAGCGGCTGGAAAGGGAACTGGATTCGATTATCCGCCACGGGTTCGCGGTCTTGTACATGATTGCGCAGAAACTGGTTTACTATTCGGAGCAGCATGGTTATCTGGTTGGTTCGCGTGGTTCGGTTGGTTCGTCGTTTGTCGCACACATGGCCGGTATCTCGGAGGTCAATCCGCTGGTACCCCACTATGTCTGCCCCAAATGCAAACACAGCGAATTTATCACCGACGGCAGCTGTGGGTCGGGGTTTGACCTGCCTGCAAAGGACTGTCCCGAATGTGGTACCCGGATGAACCAGGACGGACACGACATTCCGTTTGAAACCTTCCTGGGGTTTGACGGCGACAAGGAGCCGGATATCGACCTGAACTTCTCAAGTGAATATCAGTCGTATGTCCATCGGTATACCGAAGAACTGTTCGGTTCCGACCACGTCTTTAAAGCGGGAACGATTTCGACCGTTGCTGAAAAGACTGCGTTTGGTTATGCGCTGAACTATTTGCAGGAACGCGGCAAGGTCGCCCACAAGGCGGAAGAACTGCGGCTTGCAAAGGGGTGCGAAGGCGTCAAGCGGACGACCGGCCAGCATCCAGGCGGCATGGTCGTTATCCCGTCTGACTACGATGTATATGATTTTACCCCGATTCAGCATCCGGCCGACAAGGCGGACAGCGACATCCTGACCACCCACTTTGATTTCCATTCGCTGCACGACACCATCCTGAAGCTGGATGAGCTGGGACACGAAGTTCCGACCCTGTATAAGCACATAGAGGACAATACCGGCATCAAGGTCATGCAGATTACGATGAGCGACCCCAAGATTTACTCGCTCTTTTATTCGACCGAAGCCCTCGGTGTTACACCGGATGAGATTTTCTCGGAAACCGGGACTCTTTCTCTGCCGGAGATGGGTACGCCATTTGTCCGCGGAATGCTTTTGCAGTGTCACCCGACCAAGTTCTCCGACCTGTTGCAGATATCGGGTCTGTCCCATGGAACCGACGTCTGGTTGGGTAACGCACAGGAGCTGATTAAAGACGGCACCTGTACCATTTCGGAGGTTATCGGCTGCCGTGACTCGATCATGACCTATCTGCTGCACAAAGGGCTGGAGCCAAAACTGGCATTTAAGATCATGGAGATCACCCGTAAGGGCAAGGCTCCCAAGCTGCTGACCGAGGAAATGAAACAGGATATGCGGGACCACGATGTGCCGGAATGGTACATTGACTCCTGTTTGAAGATTAAATACATGTTCCCGAAGGCCCATGCGGCGGCATATGTTATCGCTGCGATCCGGCTCGCCTGGTATAAGGTTTATTACCCGCTGGAATATTACGCTTCGTTCTTCACAGTACGAGGCGGCGACCTGGAAGCGGATGTCGCGGTTGCAGGCAAGGAGGCAACCCGTAAGCGGCTGATCGCCCTGCGTGAAATGGATGACCGCAGTGCCAAGGAAGACGACGTACACGACACGCTGCTGATCATCAATGAGATGCTCTGCCGCGGTTATTCTTTCCTGCCGGTAGACTTGTATAAATCAAAAGCGACGGTTTATCAGATCGAAGACGGAAAGATTCGTCTGCCATTTACCGCTCTGAAAGGATTGGGAGAAGCAGCAGCCAACGCACTCGAACAGGCGGCGGCAGAAGGCAGCTTTATTTCGGTCGAAGAAATCCAGAGCCGTTCCGGGGTTTCCAAAGCGGTCATCGAAATTCTTGATAATGCCGGAGCGCTCAAGGGAATACCCAAAACCAGCCAGATGACCCTGTTTGATTTTGGATAAACCGACAGGGATGATGGCGGGAAGCACAAATCCCTTGACTTTTAATCGCTATCATGCTAATATATTAGCAAGTTAAAGCGAATGTAGGAGTGAAAGGTAAATGAACCAAAACCGACTGATTACACCAGAGGGAACACGCGATCTTCTGTTCGAGGACTGCATTTCCCGCCATCTGGTGGAAAGCAAAATAAAAGACGTGCTGGTACCGCGCGGTTTTGCCGAAGTAATTACCCCGGCGCTGGAGTTTTACGACGTGTTCAGCCCGGAAAACCACGGAATTCCGCAGGAAAATATGTATAAGCTGGTGGATATGAAAGGCCGGCTGATGGCGGTCAAACCCGATCTGACGATGCCGATTGCCCGTCTGGCCTGCACCCGGCTGCGGGATCATCCGCTGCCGCTTCGGCTGTATTATAACCAGAACGCCTACCGGATCAACCCTGCCGACAGCGGCCATTCGGATGAGGTCGATCAGATCGGGATTGAAATGATTGGAGTTGGCGGACGGCGGGCCGATCTGGAGGCGCTGGATCTCGCCATCCGTTCGATGGAAAGCTGTGGGCTGAACAGTTATCGCATTGAAATCGGACATATCGGCATTTTCAATGCCCTGACCGCACGGCTTCATTTGGACGCTCGCCGGAAGGAACAGCTGCGGGAGCTGATTATGTCCAAGAATTATCCGGCGCTGAATGATCAGATGGACCGGATGAAAGATATGCAGACAGCAGCTGCCCTCAAACGTCTGCCCGCTCTGTTTGGCGGCGAAGAGGTACTGGACGAGCTGAAGACGCTGGTAGACGACGAAGAAATTAATCGTGTTGTAGATTATCTGCGTTCGCTGCTGGCGGATTTGAAAGAACTGGGCGCCGACCGTCATATCTCGCTCGACCTTGGTATTGTCGGACGAAATGAATATTATACCGGTATCGTCTTTCAGGGATATACCGAAGGAATTGGGGATACGGTTCTGACCGGCGGACGTTATGACACGCTGCTTTCTGATTATGGAATGGATTTGCCTGCAATCGGATTCGGGATTGATGTAGACGCAGTCGCACGAGTTGTCCGGCGGGAGATGAGCTTTCAATTGCTGCCGGATGTACTGGTATTTCCGTATCCGGGGTTTGAAGTCAAGGCGATGAAAGAAATTCAAAAGCTCGTATCAATGGGCTTCCAAGCGGAGTTCTGTATCTGTGAGACTTCGGATGAGGCAAAACAGTACGCGGCTGCAAAAGGCATCCCGACCCTCTATTTTGTCGGGGAAGACATTGTGGAGGTGCGGGTATGAGAAAGGTACGAATTGCGCTGACCAAAGGCCGTCTGGAAAACCGGACGGTCGATGTGCTGGAACATCTGGGATATGATGTTTCGATGCTGCGCAGCAAGGGAAGAAAACTGATTCTGGAGATTCCCGGCGCAGAAATCGAAGTCGTACTGGCAAAGGCCGCGGATGTCATTACATATGTAGAACACGGTGTCTGTGACATCGGCGTTGTCGGAAAGGACACAATTATGGAGCATGGCGGCAGCTTTTTTGAGGTCGCCGACCTGGGATTTGGACGCTGTAAGTTTGCACTTGCAGTCAAAAAGGGAACCGACTTTTACAGCGGCTATTCTGAAAAGACGGTCGCGACCAAATACCCGAATGTCGCCCGCAATTATTTTGCTGACAAGTCAATGGACGTCCGTGTTATTAAGATAGAAGGCTCGGTGGAACTGGCACCGCTTCTTGAACTGTCCGACGGGATTGTTGATATTGTCGAGACCGGTACGACACTGCGGGAAAACGGACTGGAGGTACAGGAGGATGTCGCGGCGGTTTCAGCACGGCTGATTGTCAATCCTGCCAGCCTCAAGATGAGAAAAAAAGAGCTGGAACCGCTGATTAATGCCATCCAGCAAGCAGCCCGCGAGATGCGGCTGAAATAAACCGAAAGGGGTTTTACAGATGATTCCGATTGTTATTGCAGACGGCACAGCCGAGCAGCAGCTTCTTTCTTCTCTGCGTCAGCGCAGCACCGAAGTGGATAAAAAGGTCACCGAGTCGGTCAGCCAGATACTCGAGCGGGTACGTAACGAAGGAGACGCGGCTGTCCGGGATTATACCCTGAAATTTGACGGAAAACTTCCTGAAAGTTTTGAAGTCTGCCGGGATGAGATCAATGATGTACTGTCGGAAGCCGACCCGGATTTTGTAGAGGCTCTGCTGAATGCACAGGCCAACATCGTCGAGTTCCACAACCGTCAGAAACATCAGTCCTTTATCGACGCCAAGCCCAACGGCGTCATTCTGGGTCAGCGGATTCGCGGACTGCACCGTGTCGGTCTGTATGTACCCGGTGGAACAGCTGCCTATCCGTCATCGGTGCTGATGAACGCAATTCCTGCAAAGATTGCAGGCGTTGAGGAGATCATCATGGTCACGCCGCCTCTCAAAAACGGCAAAGCAAACCCGGATATCCTGGTTGCTGCCTCCATCTGTGGTGTAGACAGAGTTTTCCTGATGGGAGGCGCACAGGCAGTCGCGGCTCTCGCTTACGGAACTGAGACCGTTCCGCAGGTGGACAAGATTGTCGGCCCAGGCAATATCTTTGTCGCAACGGCAAAAAAACTGCTGTACGGTACCGTTGATATTGATATGATTGCCGGACCGAGCGAGATTCTGGTGCTGGCCGACGATTCTGCGAACCCGAAATATGTCGCGGCTGACCTGATGAGCCAGGCGGAGCATGACCGTCTCGCATCGGCCATCCTGATTACGACCAGCGAACGGCTTGCAAATGAAACTGCCAGTGAACTGAAACGGCAGATGGAATATCTTTCCCGTAAAGAAATTATCGAGGAATCGCTGACAAACTTCGGCGGTATCATCATCTGTGACAATATGGATACTGCTGTCCGGCTGGCCAATCAGGTCGCGCCGGAGCATCTGGAAGTCGCGGTGGACAACCCCTTCCTGTATCTGGGGCGGCTGGACAACGCCGGTTCTGTCTTCCTTGGTCATTACGCCCCCGAGCCGCTGGGTGACTATTACGCAGGTCCCAACCATGTCCTTCCGACCAGCGGAACGGCACGGTTTTTCTCGCCGCTGTCGGTTGACGCATTTGTCAAAAAGTCCAGCTATATCTATTATACCCGCGAGGCTCTGGAAGAAGCACACGAAGATATCATCCTGCTGGCGAAAAAAGAAGGACTTACTGCGCACGCCAATTCGATCGAAGTACGCTTTCCAAAATCGGACAGCTGACGCAGTATTCTGACCATGAAACAGGAGGGAGAGGGCATGGGCTATATTTTATCCGATAAGGTCCGCAATCTGGAACCTTATGAACCGATTCAGGGGGAATATAAAATCCGGCTGGACGCAAACGAAAGTTATCTTTCGCTGTCTCCAGCAATCCGTGAAAAAATTGGAAAACTGGTTTCCCAGCTGGATTTCAACCGGTACCCTGATCCGCTGGCCGCCGGATTGTGCAGACAATATGCGGCAGTTTATGGCATTTCACCCGACAATCTGACGGTTGGAGACGGTTCGGACGAGCTGATTTCCATTCTGAACGGATGTATGCTGCAAAAGGATGATCCGGTATTGACGGTATCGGATGACTTTTCGATGTACGCATTTTACGGTGCACTCAGCGAGCATCCGGTTTTTGTCCAGCCAAAGGAAGAGGATTTCCGGCTGGATGTCGACCGCAGCCTTGCGATGATCCGGGAACATGGCATCAAAATGATGATCTTTTCCAATCCCTGTAACCCGACCGGACGCGGCATCACTCGTGAAGAGGTGCGGAAGCTGGTCGAGGGGACTGATGCACTGATTGTGCTGGATGAAGCCTATATGGATTTCTGGGACCAGAGTCTGCTTTCGGAGATTGACAAATATGACAATCTGGTGATTTTGAAAACCTGTTCCAAGGCGCTTGGACTTGCCGGTCTGCGGGTTGGTTTTGCAATCGCAGGAAGGACGCTGACACGCGCACTGCGGGCGGTCAAGTCTCCATATAATGTCGGGCTGATGCCGCAGACGGTTGCGGAAGCGGTCTTGTCTGAGCCGGACTATCTGACCGATTGTGCTCAAAAGCTGGTTTCTTCCCGTCAACAGCTGGAACAGGGTCTGACCGTGCTGTCGGAGAAGTTTCCCGTTGTCTTTGAGCGGGTCTATCCAAGTGTCACCAACTTTGTCCTCATTCGCACGCCTTATGCGTCAGAGATTCAGGATGCGTTGAAAGACCGTCAGATCGCCATTCGCAAGCTCCCAGGGTATCTGCGGATTAGCGCCGGTTCGCCCGAGGAAAACCAGACAGTGCTGGATTTTCTAGAAGAAATTCTGGCGCAACTGGCAGCAAAGGAGGGGTAAACGGTGCGCGAAGCAACGATAACCCGTAAGACTAAAGAAACTGATATTTCGGTTTATGTTAATCTTGACGGAACCGGACAGGCGAATATCCACACCGGCATCGGCTTTTTTGACCATATGCTGACCGCTCTTTGTGTCCACGGCGGGTTTGATTTTACGATTCAGGTGGATGGTGACCTTGAAGTTGACTGCCACCATACGATTGAGGACACCGGTATTGTACTGGGGACGGCATTTAAAGAAGCATTGAGCGGTTCCGGTCCGATTGAACGGTACGGCAGTTTCTATATTCCGATGGATGAAGCACTCGGGTTTGTATCGCTGGATATCAGCAACCGGCCTTTCCTGGTATGGGACTGCGCATTTACTGCGGATATGATCGGCGGATTTGACACCCAGATGGCGGAAGAGTTTTTCCGTGCTTTTGCCTATAACGTAGGGATTACGCTGCATGCACGTGTGCTGTACGGCAAAAACGACCATCACAAGGCTGAAGCGGTTTTCAAAGCACTGGCGCACAGTTTGAAAGCGGCTGTCCGTCCGAAAGACGGCGGGGTACTGAGTACCAAAGGTGTGCTGTAGCATTACAGCCAGACAACCGCCAATTTAGAAGGGAGAGGGAGACCATGATCGCAATTATTGACTACGGCGCGGGAAACCTTTTCAGCGTCCAGAATGCGCTCGGTTATCTCGGGCTGGAAAACCAGATCACCCGTGACGCATCCGAAATTCGGAAGGCAGACGGGCTGATTCTGCCGGGTGTCGGTGCGTTTCCAGACGCGATGCGGATGCTTCGGGAAGCAGGGCTGGTCGAAGTGATCCGGGAGGAAGCGGTCAGAAAGCCGTTTTTGGGCATCTGCCTTGGAATGCAGATGCTGTTTGATGAAAGCGATGAATTTACGACAACTTCCGGTCTTGGCCTGATACCTGGACGAGTGGAGAAGATTGTCTGCCCGTACAAAATCCCGCATATGGGCTGGAACCATCTGGAACTGAACGGTCACAGTCCATTGCTTGCCGGCGTGCCGGAAAGGAGCAGCGTCTATTTTGTGCATTCCTACATGGCCTGTACCGAGTCGGCAAACGTTACGGCCTACTGTGACTATGGCGTCAAAATCCCGGCCCTTGCTGAAAAGGGTACTGTATTCGGCGCCCAGTTCCACCCGGAAAAGAGCGGAGAAACCGGTCTTACAATCCTGAAAAACTTTGGAGGGCTGACAAGATGATCATTCTTCCCGCAATAGATATCAAAGACGGAAACTGTGTTCGTCTGATCAAAGGTGATTTCGATACTGTCCATAAAGTTGCGGAAAATCCGCTGCAAACTGCCCGGTCATTTGAACAGGACGGCGCCGAGTGGCTGCACATGGTCGATCTGGATGGAGCAAAAGACGCTGCTCCGAAAAACCGTCCGGTTTTTCTGGAAATCGCCGCCAGAACCCGATTAAAAGTTGAGGTCGGCGGCGGAATCCGCGATCTGGAGACGGTTGAGGAGTATTTGACCCATGGTATTGCCCGGGTCATTCTGGGGTCGGTCGCTGTGAAAAAACCGGAAGTGGTTCGGATTGCTGTCCGGGAATACGGTGAACGGATTGCAGTTGGAATCGACGCCCGGGATGGTATGGTCGCGGTAGACGGCTGGCTGGGGAAAAGTGAGGTCAACTATCTTGACCTGGCACACGCGATGGCCGACGTCGGCGTAAAGACGATTATCTTTACCGATATTTCCAAGGACGGCACCCTGACCGGTCCAAACCTTGATCAGCTCGCCCAGATCAACGGAGCGGCTGACTGCAATATCATTGCCAGCGGCGGCATTTCCTCGATTGAAGATATCCATGCCCTGAAAAAACTGGGACTGTATGGTGCCATCTGCGGCAAATCGCTTTATCAGGGAACGTTGTCTCTGAAAGAAGCATTGAAAGTGGCAAAGGAGTGAGCGGGAATGCTGGATAAAAGAATCATCCCTTGTCTGGATGTCCGGGACGGAAAGGTTGTCAAGGGCATCAACTTTGTCGGTATCCGAGAGGTCGGCGACCCGGTGGAATGTGCTGAAGAGTACAACCGCCAGGGAGCCGACGAGATCGTTTTTTTGGATATCACCGCTACCCATGAGCACCGCAAGACGATGGCGGATGTTGTCCGTAGGACGGCGGAAAAGGTATTTGTTCCGTTGACGGTCGGCGGCGGTATTTCGACGATTGAAGACTTCGCAACGATGCTTCGTGCGGGTGCTGACAAGGTCAGCGTCAACTCGGCTGCACTTAAAAACCCCGATCTGATCGCGCAGGCAGCTGATAAATTCGGCAGTCAGTGTGTGGTTGTAGCGATTGATGCACGGAAGATGGAAGACGGCAGCTGGCATGCCTACGTTGCCGGTGGCCGGAAGGATACCGGGATTGACGCGGTTTGGTGGGCAAAACGTGCCTGTGAACTGGGAGCCGGTGAAATTCTGCTGACCTCAATGGATGCGGACGGAACCAAGGAAGGATTTGACCTGCCGCTTCTGAACGCGGTCTGCGAGGTAGTCAACATCCCGGTTATCGCTTCAGGCGGATGCGGAACACTGGAGCATTTTTCAGAAGTATTTGAAAAGACCGGCGCGGATGCTGCACTTGCTGCCTCGCTGTTCCATTATCGTGAACTGACAGTCGGACAGGTCAAGGAGCATCTGCATGCACACAACATTCCGGTCCGGCTGTAAGTAAACACAGCCTGAAGAAAGGATGGTCATAAAGTTGGATCTTGAACCGTATTTTGTAAAGTCAGACCTCATCCCGGCGATTGTCGTGGAAGATTCAAACGACACGGTGCTGATGCTGGCGTATATGAACCGGGAAAGCCTGCGGCTGACGATGGAAACCGGGTACACCTGGTTCTGGAGCCGCTCAAGAGGGGAACTCTGGAACAAGGGTGCAACCAGTGGGCATCTGCAAAAGGTTGTCTCGATCACAGCTGACTGCGACAACGATACCTTGCTTGTGCGGGTACACCAGACGGGCAATGCCTGCCATACCGGCAGCTACAGCTGCTTTTTCCGTAAAATATGGGATGAGAATGGAAAGGAAGACAAACAATGATGAAAGATACCCTCAACGGCCTGTATGAGGTTGTCAAAGACCGCCAGCATAACCCGCAGGAAGGCTCCTATACCTGTTACCTGTTTGAAAAGGGTCTGGATAAGATTCTCAAAAAATGCGGCGAGGAATGTTCCGAAATGATTATTGCCGCCAAAAATCAGGACAATGACGAACTGAAAAACGAGATCAGCGACCTGGTTTATCATGTGCTGGTGCTGATGGCGGAGCGGGAACTTCCGCTGGAAGAGGTAGAAAAGGTTCTGGAAGAGCGCCGTCAGAAGATCGGCAATCTGAAACAGTTCCACGTCTCGGATCATAATACCTGATGAATAGCAAGGATGTTCAAATAGTTGCTGCTGATAACCTGTAAAGGAGGTTTGCCTGTTTGAACATCCTGCTTTCTGCTGAAAAGCTGCTGCTGACCCTGTTTGGGATATCCATTGCCGGGTTTGGCGGATATATGACCGTCTATCTGCGTTTTTTTCCACAGAAAAAGCTGTTATATTCGCTTCGGCGATTTTTTGCCGGCGCTGGACAGGGTAGAAAAGAAAAGGGGATTTCCTCTTTTTCTGCGTCTGCTGCCGCGCTCGCCGGAACGCTGGGGACAGGGAATATTGCCGGCGTTGCTGCTGCTCTGATGAGCGGCGGACCAGGCGCTGTTTTCTGGATGTGGTTCAGCGCGATACTGGGAATGTCTTTGAAATATGCCGAGATTTTGCTGTCCGTCCGATTTTGCAGCGACGGAGAAGGCGGGCCGATGTATTATATCCGCCGCGCTTTCGGCAGTGAAAAGCTTTCGTGGGTATTTGCGTTTGGATGCATTGGCGCGTCGTTTGGGATTGGCAACCTTGCACAGGTCAACGCCGCTGCCGAGTCGATGGATGCAGCATTCGGAATACCGAGGCTGATCACTGGCGGATTGATCGCTGTTTTTGCCGGTATTGTGATGATGGGTGGGAAACAGCGGATTGCCGCGGCGGCTGCAAAGCTGGTTCCGCTCATGGGCGGAATTTATCTTGCAGGGGCTGCGCTGGTTATTCTGCCGCGGCTAAATCAAATCCCTAGCATGCTGACTATGATCGTCGGAGACGCATTTACGCCCCGTTCTGCAGCGGGGGGAATCATCGGCGTAATAACCAGCCGTGCGTTTCAAAGTGGTATTACACGAGGTGTTTTTACCAATGAAGCAGGACTTGGATCGGCACCGATCATCCATGCTTGCTCCCAAAGTGCGTCGCCTGCCGAGGAAGGACTGTGGGGCGTCGCCGAAGTAGCGCTGGATACACTGGTGATGTGTACGATGACGGCTGCGGTGATTCTGCTGACAGTTGGGCTGGACAGCGGACTGGACGGGGCCGGGTTGACGATTGCTGCTTTTTCAGGTATTTTTGGCAGCGGTGCGGAAGGATTTCTGGCAATTGCGACGGTATTGTTTGCCTTTTCAAGTCTGCTGACCTGGAGCTGGTGCGGCGAAAGTGCTCTGCAATATCTTGGAAGCGGGAAGATTGGGCAGTCAGTATATCGGATGCTTTTTCTCGCTTCGGCTGTTTTCGGGGGAACAATACCGATGCAGATGGTGCTGGCGATTTCTGATTTGTTGAATTTTTATATGTGTCTGCCCAACCTTTTGGCAATTTTCCGGCTGAGAGAGATCTCGCGACAGGAATCGGATAAAATATCGGGTAAGGATGCAAGATTATACAGGAAAAGACGGCAAGACGAATCGACTCTTCAATTGAATCAATGAAATCCTGAATAGATTTTTGACTTTTTTTGACAAAAAGACGAAAAAGACCTTGAATTCTCAATTTTGTATATTTTGA
>DVLN01000083.1 GCA_018715465.1 Candidatus Faecivivens stercorigallinarum
CTTAATACAAAACCCGCAAACCCAGTATTTATCGGGGTTTGCGGGTTTTGTTATATGGTGGAGGCGAGGGGAATCGAACCCCTGTCCGAAAGTCAATCCATCGGGTTTTCTCCGGGTGCAGTTGATCTATTGAAGTTCCCGGGGCGCATCGCCGGTCAACAGGCTATACGCCCCGGTAGTCCCTAATACGTCAGACCGGCCGGGACAATCCGGGCTGACGTTGGCCACTGATTAGAACCTGACGGACCCCGTGGCACCTGTCCGTGCAGGCCACAGCTTAATTAAGCTGCGTAAGCTAAGGTTCTAGTATTAGATTTAGCGTTTAATTTTAGGTGCGACGATTAAAGAGCTTTCGCCCGCTCTACCCGCTTACAAGACTTCAAAACCCCCGTCGAAACCTTTACGCCCCCATATGGGCGCCGCAGGGTGCGGCGAGATCGGAAAAGGTTTTCAACCTTTTTCCGGTTCAGTCTGTTGAAAAGAGTCCGTTCAGTCCTTCCAAATCCATTGTTTAGCAAACGGAACCCATGTTTGAATCTTTTGAAAAACCCCATCCTGGTTGCAGACCAGCTCATTTGCGAGACTCAGCCCGTGTCCACCATGAGGGTAGATATGCAGTTCAAACGGAATTTGATTTGCTGCCAGCGCACTGGTAAACATCAGCGAATTTTGTACCGGGACTGCGTCATCCTCAGCAGTATGCCAGATGAAGCAGCGAGGTGTATCTTTGCTGACCTGTTTTTCCAGCGAGTTAAGTTCCAGCAGTTCTTCGGTATACTGGTCACCCAGCAGGTTTTTAAACGAGCCGCGATGGGCAAATTCACCGCTGGTGATGACCGGATAATTGAGAATCAGGCCACTGGGTTTATGTGCATTCCCTTCGAAACCAAGTTTATGCACCCAATCCCGGTTCCAGAACACACCGGCAGAAGCTGCCAGATGTCCGCCGGCCGAGAAGCCGCAGAGGTAGATCTGTTCCGGGTCGATGTTCCATTGAACAGCATTTTCCCGGATGACACGAATTGCCGAAAACACCTGAACCAGCTCAATAGGGAAGAAGACATCGGGCGCTGTCGAGTAATGCAGCACAAATACCGAAATACCTGCTGCCGCAAACTCCAGCGCAACCGGAGTTGCTTCCCGCTGGGAGGTGAATTCATAACCGCCGCCTGGAAGGACCAGAACGGCAGGACGTTTTCTGTCTTTGGAGTATTCGTCGTAATTTTTGAGAATCAGTCCGCAGAAAGAAGGCGCTTTTTTCGGCGTTTGCAGACCAAGTGCCTTGTAATCAACCTTTAAATCCAGTTCTGTGAAAAACATCCAACCGTCACCCTTATCCGCGCGAACGAGACTTCATTGCGCGGTCGATTTCCCGTTTTGCATCCCGTTTGGCCATATCTTCGCGCTTGTCGTGGAGCTGTTTACCTTTGCACAGGCCCATCTCCAGTTTAACGCGGCTATTTTTGAAATAGAGGGAAAGGGGAATCAATGTCAGACCTTCCTGCTTGACTTTGCCGTACAGCCGCATGATTTCCCGTTTATGCATCAGCAGTTTCCGTACCCGAAAAGGGTCACGGTTGAACACATTTCCCTTTTCATAGGGACTGATGTGCATGCCTTTGACAAACAGCTCGCCGTTATCAATCGTGCACCAGCTGTCTTTCAGGTTGACACCGCCCTGACGAAGCGACTTGACCTCGGTTCCAACCAGTTCAATACCGGTTTCAAAGGTCTCCAGCACAAAATAATCATGCCGGGCTTTGCGGTTGACCGCAATGGTTTTTCCACCTGCCGCCATGGACAGCACCACCTTTCCTTACATGGTGACCCGATTTTCCAGCGCCTTATTCAGCGTCGAATTATCGGCGTATTCCAGCTCACTGCCGACCGGGATACCGAATGCAAGTCGCGTTACCCGAATTCCCAGCGGCTTTAGCAGTTTGGAAATATACATGGCGGTCGCCTCGCCCTCAATCGTAGGGTTGGTTGCCATGATAATTTCCTGTACATCCGTCTGCTGGAGACGAAGCAGCAGCTCTTTAATCCGAATCTGATCAGGGCCGACGCCGTCCAGCGGCGAGATCAGTCCGTGCAGAACATGATATTTCCCGTTGAATTCCTGAAGCCGCTCAAAAGCCATCACATCCCGCGGATTTTCAACGACACAGATGACCGAATCGTCCCGCTGGGGCGACGCGCAGATATCGCAGACTTCCTTGTCGGTCAGATTCTGACAGACTTTGCAGTTATGGATTGACTTTTTGGCTTCCAGAATGGATTCGGCAAAATCCTTTGCCTGCTCTTCCGGCATATCCAGCACAAAGAAGGCAAGCCGCTGGGCCGATTTGCGGCCCACGCCGGGAAGAGCGGCAAAATGCTCCATCAGTTTCTTGAGCGATACCGGAACATTTGCCATCGTTTATCAGAACAGGCCGGGGATATTCAGACCGCCGGAGATTTCGTTCATTCTGCCCTCAGTCTCTTCCTCAACCTTGCGCAGAACCTCGTTGACACCGCTGACGATCAGGTCCTGGAGATCTTCGATCGCTTCGGGGTCAACGATTTCAGGTTTGAGGGTGATGGAGCGGAGGACCTTGTCGCCGGTCATCTTGATTTCAACAACACCGCCGCCAACAGTGGTGGTGTACTCTTTGGCATTGATTTCTTCCTGTGCTTTTTCCATCTGTTCCTGCATCTTCTGAGCCTGTTTGATCATCGAGCTCATGTTGTTGCGGGGAGCGGTATAGCCCTGGGGCAGTCTTGCTTTCATATAAAACATCCTTTCAAATCCAGAAAATTTTTCCAGATTTACTGTCAATTATTTTTGCAGGCGTATTTCGACGCCTTCTCCCGCGGCGCGGGAAAGTATATCCGCAAAGGCAGGCGACTGTTTTTCAGTGACAGCCACCGGCGCTTTTTTGGCAATTCTGAGTTTATGGCGGGAGCCGAGCTTCTGTTCCACCAGATCAGCCAGCCGCGCACCAATATTGTTGGTCAGCAGCATCCCTTTCAGCATCTGATTGGACGAAGAGATGATCACCGTCTTGCCGCTTCTGGCTGCGGTCGAACCATCCAGCATTGAAAACAGTGCCGGATCATCCCGCTCCATCTCCCGAAGCAGTTCTTCCCACTGGGGAAGCGGTTCGGCAGGCGGATCACTGGGAACGGACGGTGCCGGAACAGCTTTTGTTTCCGGTTGAGCCGTCACATTCAGCGGTGCAGCCGGCGAAACAGATTGTTGTTTCAGCACATCATTGCCGGAAGGGAACTGGGACAACTGCGCCACCAGTTTTTCGAGCTGTGCAATCCGCTGTGTCAGTGCCGTTGCTGCCGGTGAAGCAGTCGATACGGGAGGTGCCGCGTTATCAGCTGTCGGGTCACAGAGCCGAATCATCGACATTTCCAGTTCGACTCGTTTATCTGCCGAGCGTGCCAGCGCATCGGTACACCGCTGCAGTTCCCGCAGGATGGAAAGAATTCGGTCGAGGGAAACCGACTGAGCCATTGCGGTCATCCGTTCCAGCTCATCCGGCAGACATACGATCAGCTTTTTGGGTTCGCTGACCGAACGGCAGAGCAAAATATCCCGGAAATGGGAAGTCAGTTCCGCCGCGATGCGGTCGATTCCCTTGGCATTTTCATACAGTTCATTGACAATCGTCAGAGCTGCTGTGGTATCGTTTTTTAAAATCGCGTCCGACAGGGCAAACAGATGCTCTCTGCCGGCGACTCCGGCCGTATCGGCGACCACCTGATCAGTGACATCATCGCTGACAGCGATACACTGATCCAGCAGTGAAAGGGCGTCACGCATTCCGCCGTCTGCCAGCCGCGCGATCAGCGAAGCGGCGTCGGGGTGAAGGGTGATTCCTTCCTGACTAGCAACATAGGAAAGCCTGGCTTCGATATCTGCCGGTCGGATTCTGCGGAAATCGTACTGCTGGCACCGGGAAACAATTGTCGCCGGAACCTTGTGCAGTTCAGTTGTCGCGAGAATAAAGATGACATGGGGCGGCGGTTCTTCCATGATCTTGAGCAGCGCGTTGAAAGCGCTGGCGGAGAGCATGTGCACCTCGTCGATGATATAGACCCGGTATTTGCAGACAGTCGGGGCAAAGTTTGCCTCGTCCCGCAGATCGCGGATATCGTCGACGCCGTTGTTGGACGCCGCGTCCATTTCGGTGATGTCGAGTATCGAACCATCCTCGATTCCTTTGCAGACAGAGCACTCCAAGCAGGGGTTCCCGTCTACCGGGTGCAGGCAGTTGACTGCCTTGGCGAGGATTTTGGAACAGGTGGTTTTACCGGTTCCTCTCGAACCGGTAAACAGGTAAGCGTGGGCGGTTTTGCCCGAGCGGACCTGATTTTGCAGAATCGTGGTGATGTGTTCCTGAGAAACGACATCGGAAAAGAGCTTCGGCCTCCATTTGCGGTAGAGTGCCAGATACATGCTGCTCCCTCCTCACCAGTTTGACTGCAAATAAAAAGACCATGCAGCCGGACACACGGAGGTAAAGGCTTTACTGCGTCACATGAGGCGGTCCGCTTAATGCTGCTCGGTTCCCCGCCTGACATGGTTCACGGTGTCCCATCGCGCAGGACCCGTACCTCCGTATGTCCGACTGCACGCTCCCGGCTGCGCTATTTTGATAGCTTTATCATTATACACTATTTTTCCCAGTTTGGCAACCCCTTTTTTTAGCCTTCATCTTAATTTAACAATCTGTCATTTAAACAGGCAGAAGACAATTTTTTCCTGTCCCTGCCTGTTGTATTCAGAAGAATATTGGAAATTTATTGTGTGCTGCGTTTTTTCACCGCCGTCCGCTGCAACAGTTTAATCAGTTCAACGATTGGAATGACGGTGATCGCGAGTGCAACTGCAATCAGATATTCGTTCCAGTCGATCGGGGTAAAGCCGAACAGGTTGGCAATAAACGGCACTTCGAGAATCAGCGCGGTCAATACAAAACTACCAAGCATCGCGCCCCACAGTACCTTATTATGCGTTTTCAGTTTGAAGATACTGCCTCTCTGACTGCGCATATTGAAGCTCTGGAAAATTTCGCACATGCTCATCGTCAGAAATGCCATCGTCATTCCGTCCGGTGAAATACCTTTGGGAATTTCCAGCACGCCACCTTCAATCCAATGTCCGATGATATACGAGATCAGCGTGATCACACTGATCAGGATTCCCTGATAAACGACATCAAAGCCCAATCCACCGGCAAAAATTCCGTCGGTGGTCTTTCTGGGCGGACGGTGCATGCTGCCCGGTTCTGCCTCTTCCAGCCCGAGTGCCAGGGCAGGGAAGCAGTCGGTAATTAAGTTGATAAACAGCAGGTGTACCGGTTTAAGCAGGGTGAAGCCCATCAGCGTCGCAAGGAAGATACCGAGTACCTCGCTCAGGTTGGAGGCGAGTAGGAACTGGATTGCTTTACGGATGTTGGCATAAATTCTCCGCCCTTCCTCAACTGCCTTGACGATTGTCGCGAAGTTGTCGTCGGCAAGCACCATATCCGCGACATTTTTGGTGACATCAGTACCGGTAATGCCCATTCCAACCCCGATATCCGCTGCCTTGATACTCGGTGCATCGTTGACCCCGTCACCGGTCATCGCGGTGACACATCCGTGCTTTTTCCATGCGGTGACGATCCGCACCTTGTGTTCCGGCTGGACGCGGGCATATACCCCGTAGCGGTTGATATTCTCCGCCAGCTGGTTGTCGTCCATCTGATTGAGCTCTGCGCCGGTGATTGCCTGCTGCGGCCCGGAAATGATTCCCAGCTGTCTTGCGATCGCGACAGCGGTGTCTTTATGGTCACCGGTAATCATGATCGGGCGGATACCGGCGGTACGGCAGCGGTCGATTGCCGGTTTAACCTCAGGACGGATCGGGTCAATCATACCGGTCAGTCCGACAAAGGTCAACTGCTGTTCCAGATATTCCGGTTCACTGTTTTCAGGGCATACGTTCCATTTTCGGAAGGCAGCCGCCAGTACCCGGAGTGCCTGACCGGCCATTTCGCGGTTCTGACCGAGAATTTCCTCCATTTTTCGGTTGTCCATTGGATAGACGCTGCCGTTTTCCAGATAATGGGTGCAATGACTGAGGATGACGTCGGGGGCGCCTTTGGTGTACTGAATAATTCCATCTTCTGTCTGATGGAGTGTGCTCATCATCTTGCGGGCGGAGTCAAACGGTGCTTCGCCAATACGGGGCGTTTCACTTTCCATCTCATTCTTTTTCAGCTCCAGCCCCGCCGCATAGCTGACCAGTGCAGCTTCGGTCGGCTCACCGACTACCGTTCCGTCTGTTTCCAGCTTGGCGTCAGAGCACAGCGCCATTGTTCGGGCGAGCATCTCTTCATCACCGTAATGCTGGACGACTGTCATCCGGTTCTGGGTGAGGGTGCCGGTTTTGTCGCTGCAAATAACCTGCGCGCAGCCCAGCGTTTCAACCGCCGTCAGCCGCCGGATGACAGCACCCTGTTTGCTCATTTTGGTGACGCCGATGGAAAGGACGACGGTGACGACAGTGGCCAGCCCTTCCGGGATGGCGGCAACAGCCAGTGATACCGCGACCATGAAGGTGGCAAGGACGGTATCCAGATCAAACCGTCCGGCAGAGATCAGATTGAAGAAAAAGATAAAGATACAGATACCCAGCACGACTTTGGATAACGTTTTCCCAAGACTTTCCAGTTTCTGCTGGAGCGGTGTCTGCTCGTCGATGGTAGAAGAGAGAGCACCGGCGATTTTGCCCATCTCGGTATCCATACCTGTTTCGGTGACAATCATTTTCCCGCGCCCGTATGCGACCGTCGAGCCCATATAGCCCATGTTTTTCCGGTCGCCGAGCGGGATATCCGTTTTCTGTTCCAGTCCCAGCACCTCGGTCAGCTTGCTGACCGGAACGCTTTCGCCGGTCAGAGCGGCTTCCTCTATTTTCAGGGAAGCGGATTCCAGGATACGCCCGTCAGCCGGGACACTGTCGCCCGCTTCCAGTATCACGATGTCTCCGGGTACCAGTTGGGAACTGGGGATGAGCTGCTGTTTGCCATCCCGCAGCACCTTACTTGTGGCGGCAGTCATGGTTTGCAGTGCTTCAATGGCAGCTTCTGCCTTGTTTTCCTGATAGACGCCCAGCACTGCATTAAGTAGCACGACGATCAGGATGATGATGACGTCCGCCATCCCTTCGTTTTGCATCAGCGAAGTGACCCCGGACACCGCTGCCGCCACCAGTAGGATAATCAGCATCGGGTCTTTGAGCTGCTGCCAGAACCGCTGGAGCAGGGTAATTTTTTCGGCCTGCTTGAGCTGATTGGGGCCGTATTGTTTCAGACGCTGGTCTGCTTCATTTGCCGTCAGACCTGATAGCCGGCTATGCTGAGCCTGCACAATCTCTTCTGCGGACAGTTGATAGGTTTTCATATGGATTCTCCTTCCTTGTTTGGAACTAAAAAAACTCATACCGTTTCGGAATAATCCCGGAAACGATATGAGTCTCATTCAGTCTTTGGAGGACACCGGACGCCTGCGCGCCGTACTGACGATGTCTTCCCGCGCAGAGTCCGAAAGATTCTGTGTGGAATTACTCCCTCATATGCAGTGTGTCACAAACAGAATATATTATACAGCAGGAAGCTGAAAAAATGCTTTATCCCTCAATTTTATGATAACATACACCCAGGCATCTGTCAATCGGTCACAGTAATTTTCAGATAAAGCTGGTGATAAAGATTTCCAGCCCAATGCCGATCAGGATGACGCCGCCCAAGATATCCGCTTTGCCCGACAGCTTTGTCCCAAAACGTTTTCCGATTTCCAGCCCGGCCATGCAGATGATAAAGGTCACCACTGCAATAATCAGTGCGCATACCACCGCCATCAACAGATTGTATCCCGAAATGGTAAAACCGACCGACAGCGCGTCAATCGAAGTGGCAACCCCCTGAATCATCAGTGCGCCGATTCCATCCCGCCGGGAACATCCTTCCTCTTCATCTCCCGGATGCAGTCCTTCCCATAGCATCTTTCCACCGATATATAAAAGTAAAAACAGTGCAATCCACGGAATCAGTTTTTCAAACCACTCGAATACCCGCAAAAGAGTGTGTACACAAATCCAGCCGATCATCGGCATCAGCGCCTGAAAACCACCGAATACCCCTGCAATTCCACACATCCGCCGTTTTTTCATCTGCGGCTGGTGCAACCCATTTGCAAGCGATACTGAAAACGCGTCCATTGCAAGCCCAGCCCCCAGCAGAATGCTGTTGACAAAGAACACCAGGCTCCATTCCATTCTCCGACCAATCCTTTCTGAAAGACGATTTTTGCAATACAAAAGACCCAGGTATAACCGGAAAATACAAACACCTGTCCCAATGACAGATCTTTTCCAGTTATACAT